>CAYVBI010000087.1:0-8419 GCA_964448985.1 uncultured Dehalococcoidales bacterium | reverse complement strand
CTAGTGCTTAGTTGTGTAAATCAGCGATATTATTTTCACATTTGACTTAGCTTCGAATAAATGAGCATCAATTGAGGCAACTAAGTACTAGGCCGTATCTGCTCTATCGTAAGAAAATATTTTGCAGGCTACGGGATTTCATGGCAAGTAAGGAGGGTTTTAGATGGCATTACTGGAAGAACCAATCAAAGAAGTTAAGAATGTACTGAATTATATTAACGGAGAGTGGGTGGAATCAAAAGGAAAAATAGTTGACGTTGTTGATCCCGCAACCCAAAAGACAATAGCCAAAGTACCAATATCCACTAAAGACGAAATAGGCGCTGCAGTTAATGCGGCAAAGGAGGCCTTTCCAGATTGGAGGAGAACTACGCCGCTGGCTCGAACCCGGATACTATTCCGTCTTAAAGCATTGCTTGAAGACAACTTTGAAGAGATCAGCCGAATACAGACCCAAGAACATGGTAAGTGTATTGATGAATCTAGAGGTGAAACTAGAAGAGGTATTGAGAATGTGGAGGTTGCTTGTGGTATACCTACATTGATGCAGGGCTATTATTCAGAAGATATCGCCTCAGGTATTGATGAATGGGTGGTTCCAACTCCACTAGGCGTATTTGGCATAATAGGCCCATTCAATTTCCCGTTTATGATTCCATTATGGTCGGCCCCTTATGCGGTAGCAACAGGCAACTGTGTTGTCATTAAACCATCAAGCGAAGTCCCTCTAAGCCAGATGAAGCTTGCTGAATTGGCTGATGAAGCCGGATTCCCTCCGGGTGTTTGGAATGTGGTTAACGGTGGAAGAGATGTTGTCGATGGGATGCTTGGGCATCCTGATATTAAGGGGATTACATTTGTTGGTTCTACTCCAACAGGTAAAATAATTTATCGCCGATGTGGAGAAACACAAAAAAGGGTCATTGCACAATGCGGTGCGAAAAACACAATGATAGTTATGCCTGACGCAGATATAAAATCAACAGTGGCTGCTTGTCTAACCTCATTCTTCGGCAATGCAGGACAGAGGTGCTTAGCTGCAGCAAATCTCATGATAGCAGGAGACGACGACAAGTTTTATTATAGCTTTATGGATGCTGTAGCTGATGCAGTGTCCAAGATAAAAGTAGGCTGCGGGCTTGACGAGTCGATCCAGATGGGGCCTTTGCGTGACAAGAGTAAGAAAGAAAATGTCATTAAATATATTGAAGCCGGTATAAAGGAAGGAGCAAAACTTAGGCTCGATGGCAGAAATGTAAAGATTATAGGTAACTACCCTGATACCGCTTTTCTAGTCCCAACAATTTTCGAAAATGTAGCACCAACCATGTCTATTGCTCGAGAAGAAATATTTGGGCCGGTGATGAGTGTTATGCAGGTGAAAAACTTGGATCAGGCTGTACAAATTTGTAATAGCAGTAACTATGGTAATGGCAATTCAATATTCACTAATAGTGGGAAGGATGCTAGATATTTTATTTACAATATCGAAAGCGGTAATGTAGGCGTTAATGTCGGTGTTGTGGCTCCAGTGGCATTTTTCCCATTCAGTGGCGAGAAGGATTCTTTTTACGGCGTTTTACACACTCAGGGGAAAGAGGCTGTTCGCTTTTTCACCAAGAGTAAAGTCGTAATACAGAGGTGGTTTTAAGGGGGTAGTTATGTCTCTTGAAACATGTTCAGAAGTAATCAGTTTTTCAAAGAAACTTGAATTGGAGTCGGCGCAATTTTATCAAGAAATAGCAGATAAGTTTCCCCGCAATAAAGATGTATTTATCTCCTTTGCTGCTGAGAATAAAAAAAATATAACTACAATCGAGAGAGTATACTACGGAGTAATTACTGATGCCATCGAAGGATGCTTTGCCTTTAATGTGGATCCAAGTAACTATATTATAAATTATTTTGTTCCTGATATCTGGAGCAAAGCCATTGAACAAGCAAATTGTATCGAAAAAACGCTTATCGAATTTTATATAGAAGCTGCAGAACAGTCCAAATCACTAATGGCTGACATACCTAGGACTTTCACTATTATCGCCAAGCAAAGAGACGAGCGCATTAACAAGTTAAAGTCACTTGTGGAAAAGGGGTCGTAACTTCAGAAATATGCTTGCAAGCGTATATGGTCTTATGTTTAGCATATGTGATGACCGGAGTTGTCGGGTTGCTGACAGCCAGAGATTTTATTGCATTAACCGAATGTTTGCCATGAGATAGGATAGTGATGGTTAAAGTATTAGTTTGTATGAAACTGGTATCTGACCCTGAGGCTCCAGTCTCCTCTTTTAAGGTTGATTCTGAAGCAAAGCAAGTTATCGCGGCAAGTGGATCACCGCCGGTCATTAATCCGTTTGATGAAAACGCGCTTGAGGCTGCTCTAAAATTGAAAGACATCACGGATGTCAAGATTACTATTATAAGTATGGGGCAGAATCTAGCCAAAGCTGTGTTAAGGAAAACTCTAGCAGTGGGGGCCGAGGAACTGATTCTACTCGATGATGTCGCTTTTGATGACCTCAATGGGTTTTCTACCGCCTTCGTATTGGCGGCTGCCATAATAAAAATAGGCGAATTCGATATTATCCTTTGTGGAAGGCAGTCAGCAGATACGAACGCTGGTCAAGTAGGTTCTGGCATTGCTCAGATTCTAAAAATACCTTGTGTTACTGTGGTGCGTCAGTTAAAAATAAATGATGGCAAATTAACTGTTGAGCGGGTAGTGTCTGCAGGGTATGAGATTATTGAAGTAATGACCCCTGTATTATTTACAGTGGGTAATGAATCTGGTGAGTTGAGGGCGGCCACTTTAAAGGCGATAATGGAGTCCCAAAAGAAGCCGATCATAACCTGGAAAGCGGGCGATATATGTTTGGATGCGTTACCGCAGAAACAGGTCAATTTGATTAAACTTGTTACTCCACCCCACAGTCAAATCTCATGTCAGATAGTAGAAGGACAAAGCCCTGAAGTGGCGGGGGTCAATCTGGCCAATAAACTAAAGGAAGTAAAAATAATCTGATGAAAATATCGTTATTTAAAAGGCAGCAGCAAAGGTGGCGTATTATTAACAAGCTGTCTTTGTAGGGGCAATTTAATGGAACATAAAAGCATTATGGTGCATTGCGAGGTCGCCAATGGTAAATTAGCATCAATAGCTAATGAACTATTAGGTTGTGCTTCTAAGATAGCTTCAGAACTTGGGCAAGAAGTGTGCGCTCTGATAATGGGCAGTAATATTGCTTCCGTTGCTCAAGAAGCTATTGCCTTAGGGGCAAATAAGGTATATGTTGCAGATGACGATCAACTCGAAAACTACCAAACAGAGTTATATATACAGGTCTTTGAAAATGTAATTACTCAGATAATGCCCCAGGTTATTATTTTAGGTCAGACTGATATTGGGCGTGACCTCGCTCCAAGTTTGGCTTTCAGACTCGGCAATCCAGTAGCAATGGATTGCATTGAGTTGAATATCGAGCCAAGTTCGAAACAATTGCTATTTACAAGAAGTGTGTATGGAGGAAAAGCTCAAGCTACTTTGGTGTTCAACTCATTCCCTCAAATTGCAACTGTCAGAGCAAAAACCATGGAACCACTTGAATTCGATAATTCAAGGAAAGGTGAAGTTATTGTTGTTAACACTCAATTAAATATGGAAGCTGTCAGAACAAAGATATTACAGAGAGTAGGAGAAGAGGAAAGTGGTGTTAGGATAGAAGATGCTTCCGTCTTAGTTGTTGGGGGTAGGGGGATAGGTAGTGCCGACGGGTTTAAACAGTTGGAGGAATTGGCTTTACTTCTCAATGGAGCAGTGGGGGCATCAAGGCCACCATGTGATAATGGATGGGTATCTGAAAAACTGCAGATAGGGCTTACTGGCAAAGTCATTGCTCCTGATATTTATTTCGCTATCGCACTATCCGGTTCAAGTCAACATATGGCGGGATGTTCTCGCTCAAAAAATATAGTCGCCATAAATCTTGACCCACAAGCGGATATCTTCAATGAGGCCTGTGTTGGCGTTGTTGGGGATTGGAAAAAAGTTTTGCCAGCATTCATTAGCAGAGTAAGGGAGCTGATTAATAAATAATTAATACATTTTCAGGAACGTAGGAGGTTGGATTATGAAATTTTTGGGGTCTGCAAGAAACATTGCTAAGTGTGCATGGTATGCAGCTATTGTTGTGGATAAATGAGCATAAACGGTAGATAGTAAGTTATGCCAATTAAAATACTTAAGGGGGAGAGAAAATGGCCAATAAAAAGTTGGAATTGGAGAAAATAGTTGGAGCTAAGCATGTAGTCGATAATCCAAAGACGCTTAAAGCTTATTCAGAAGATTGCAGCTTTGTCGCATCAAGGAAACCAGAATTATTAGTTAAACCTGCTAATGTAGATGAAGTGCAACGAGTTGTGAGATGGGCAAATGAGACAAGCACGCCCTTGGTGCCATTAAGCTCGGGGGAGCCTCATTTTAGAGGTGATACTATACCCGCGGTAGATAAAGCAATTATCGTAGATTTAGGCCTGATGAACAGAATAATTAAGATCCATCGCAGAAACAGGTATGTCATATTCGAGCCTGGCGTGACATGGGGTCAGTTACAGCTTGAACTTGCTAAAGAAGGCATGTACTTGCCTATGCCATTATTGCCACGCAAAACCAAATCGGTACTGGCTAGCTTGTTGGAGAGGGAGCCAACGTTGACTCCACACCACCATTGGACTTTGCTGGATCCACTTCGATGTTTGGAAATTATATGGGGGAACGGTGATAAACTATTGACCGGTGAAGCTGGTTGGTCTCAAGGAAGCTTGGAAGAACAGTGGGAAAGACATAGTGATCAGGTGTATGGATCAGGTCCGGGGCAGGTAGATTACTATAGGTTTATGTCTGGAGCACAGGGAACAATAGGTATAGCTACTTGGGGTTCAGCAAGGTGTGAATTATTACCCAAAGCTAAAAAACTTTTCTTTACACCTTCTGAAAACTTGGGTGCTCTTCTGGATTTCATGTATAGACGATTCAGATTGAGATTTGGTGATGAACTTTTATTGCTTAATCGGTGGAATTTAGCCAGCTTGATTGGCGAGAACGCCAATACGATATGTGCAATAAATACGAAATTGCCCGCTTGGGTTCTTATTCATACAATAGCAGGTTATGACAGGCTCCCGGAGGAAAGAGTTAAATTCCAAGAGGTGGATATCATAAATCTTGCCAAGGAATTCGGAGTACAACTTACACAGTCAATACCCGGACTTGAGGCAGAGAAAGTTGAAAAATTGTTACGTGAACCCTCAAAAGAACCTTACTGGAAGATTAAAAATAAAGGGGCGTGTCAGGAGATTTTCTTTTTGACTACGTTAGATAAAACGCCAGAATTTATAAAGATAATCTATTCAGCCGCGGAAAATGCTGGGTATCCGACATCAGAAATAGGTATTTATATACAACCACAAATGCAGGGTGGATGTTGCCATTGCGAGTTCGATCTGTTTTATGACCCAGGTAATGCTGGAGATAAGTCCAAAGTAAAGGAATTATTTTCAAAAGCTAGCGAGGAAATTGAGAGCTGTGGAGGTTATTTCTCTCGCCCTTATGATATATGGAAAAACACTACTTACGACAAGGACAACGAGAATACACGAGTAGCGCAGAAAATAAAGAAACTATTTGATCCTAACAATGTAATGAACCCTAACAAGTTGTGCTACTAGTGTCTGAACAAAATAGTAAGAAAAAATAGGAGTATGTAAGATGGCTTTAATAGATTATCGAGATGATATGCAAAGGTGTAGTCGTTGTTCAAGCTGTAAATTTATTCCCCTTGCACAAATTAAAAGCAATAGGTTTTCTAGCGGATGTCCAAGTATAGAATGGGGAAAATTTCACGCTTACTCAGCAAGTGGCAGGTTTAATGTGGCATTTTCACTTTTAGAAGGACTTATACCTTATTCGGATCGGCTGCTTGATATTGTATACCAGTGTCCTGTATGTGGTTCATGTGATGTTTCTTGCAAAATAAGCACTCAATTGGAGCCGTTAGATATGGCGCTCGAATTGCGAGCTAAATTGGTTGAGGATGGTCAATTGCTACCACAACATATGCCTCTTATTGATACATTGAGGAAAGAAGATACCCTTTTTACTGGAAAGATTAAAAATAATCGAGGTAACTGGGCTGAAGGGCTAAAAGTGAAGGATCTAACTACCGAAAAGGGGGAGGTCCTTTTTCATGCCGGGTGTCGTTATTGCTTTGACGAAGAACTTTGGGGAGTAGCGAGAGCATCTATCAGCTTACTTAAAGGGGCCGGCGTTGACGTAGGTATCCTGGGAAAAGATGAATCTTGCTGTGGTGGACGGGCATATGAAATGGGGTATCAGGGTGAATTCATAAAGTTTGCCGAAAGTAATATTGAGGCGTGGAAGAAGGCTGGTGTAAAGACGGTAGTGACAGGCTGCTCAGATGGCTATTATGCTTTCAATTATCTGTATCCTGCTAAAAGTGGGAAGAAACCGAATGTAGAAGTATTACATATTACCCAATTTATGGACCGCTTGATAAGAGCAGGCCGCATAAAGCCTGTCAATAGCGTACCATTGAAAGTGACCTATCATGATCCTTGCCATCTTGGCAGAATGGGGGAGCCGTATATTCCATGGACAGGGAAAAGGGCACAGATACGGAATATTATCAATGTTTTTGATCCGCCTAAACCGAAAAGGAGAGGAACAAATGGGGTATATGACGAACCAAGAAATGTGCTGAAGAGTATACCAGATTTAAGTCTGGTGGAAATGGAGAGAATCAGGGAGTATGCTTGGTGTTGCGGATCAGGAGGTGGGGTTAAGGAATCATACCCTGATCTCGCCCTCTGGACAGCCAGGGAAAGAATTGAAGAAGCAAAAGCCACAGGGGCGGAGGCGATAGTTACTGCATGCCCCTGGTGCGAACGAAATTTTCGTGATGCAATAGCCGTAACTGGGGACAAATTGCAGGTTTATGACGTAGTCGAGCTTCTGCATAAAGCGGTAATATAAGTCAAAGGAAGGAGGAACTATCATGTCGTTGAAGAAGGAAGTGTACCAAGCATTTGAAGATATCGTGGGTTCCGATTATATTTCTGATGAACCAGCAATTCTAAACTCGTATCGATTTCATTGGTTAGCTGAATTTTTAAATCCCGAGAGGAAACGAATTACACCTGTAAGTGCTGAAGCTGTGCTGTTACCTGCTACTGTAGAGGAGGTTCAAGCGATAGTCAAGATATGTAACAAGTATGGAGTGAAAATGAAACCTGTAGGTGGTGGTTGGGGTGCATGGAATGCTGTCTTGAATGAAGGTGCGGTCCAATTAGATCTAAAAAGAATGGATCGCATACTTGATCTGGACGAAAAAAACATGTTTGCGGTGGTGGAGCCCTATGTAATGGGTGCCGAGCTGCAAGCGGAAGCGATGAAAAAAGGATTAAATTGCCATCTGATTGGAGCAGGGGGAGTATGTTCTGTGATTGCGACCAGTGCCTGTTTCTTAGGTGCATCACCCAATGGGATGTATATGAGCCATGGCCCAGATAATCTATTAGCTGTGGAGTGGGTTACTCCCACGGGAGAAGTGGTTAGGACAGGCTCGCGAGGTTGTGGGAAGGGTTGGTTCTGTTCAGAGGGGCCTGGTCCTAGCATGAGGGGGGTAATAAGAGGCCACGCAGGCACACTTGGCTCTTTTGGTGTGGTAACGAAAATTGGTATAAAGTTGCATCCATGGCCTGGTCCTGCTGCTTATCCCATTGCTGGCAAGGTCCCAGCGTACACTACATCACTGCCTGGAAATTTTAGAGCGCATACAGTGCAATTCCCTTCCGAGCAAGCAATTGCCGATTCTCTCTATAAAATTTATGATGCCCGGATAGGTTACGTTATCCACAGACAGTTCAATTTCTATGGTGATGAACTGCAGGGAGCCATGATCAAAATATTTTCCGATTCGAGCTTGTCCCTCGACAACCTCGAAGAGGTTCTCGCAGATGCGGAGGTGCAAAAGCTGACACAGGAAATGAAACGCGCATACCAGATTGTATTGGCTGGGAATTCAATTGGTGATATTGCTTGGCAGGAGAACGCTTTGGATGAGATATTAGCTGAGACAGGGGGCAAAAAAGTAGCTGCTTTGGATACTCCTTTCTGGGAGCAGTTTACACTGCATTTCTTGCTCAAGCTTTCAACAAAGAATACCAACTTTTTATATACTGGCAGTTTTCTGGGTATTATGGGGCCGGTTGGTTCTCCAGATTCCATTGTGCCAACCATTCAGCCTGGTGAAGAAATTAATAGGAAGTATATGTCGCAAGAAAAGGGCCGTATAGCGAATACTGGAGCTAATGCTTTTATGGGAACACTAGGTTATTTGGGTGG
>CAYVBI010000086.1:0-8423 GCA_964448985.1 uncultured Dehalococcoidales bacterium | reverse complement strand
TACGCCGACGAGCGGCGCGCGGCCGGCGTGGCCGAGTTCCACGACCTGCTGGTCTGGGCGCGCGACACGCTGCGCGATAATCCCGCCGTGAGGAAGCATTTCCAGAATAAATACAGCCGTATACTGATCGACGAGTTCCAGGACACCGATCCCATCCAGGCCGAGATAGCTTTTTACCTGGCTTCCGGGCCTGCGGCTGACGGGTCCCATCCGGCCGAGCGCGACTGGAAAAAGCTCAGCCTGCTCCCGGGCAAGCTTTTCGTCGTGGGCGACCCCAAGCAGTCCATCTACCGCTTCCGCAGGGCCGATATTGCCACGGTGGACACGGTGCGCGGGCTGATGGCGGCCGGCAGTGCGCCGCTGACGCACAACTTCCGGTCGCAGCATTCCATCATCGAGTGGGTCAACCATGTTTTCGACAGGTGGATGGTCGGGCGGGAGGGCCTTCAGCCGCCTTATATGAAGCTGGAGCACGCGGCGCTGCCTGCGGGATCGCAGTTGACGGGATGCGTAAAATACATCGGCGGATGGGTTGAGAATGAGAAAGCCAATCTGATGCGCCGCCGGGAAGCGCACGAGGTGGCGCTGCTACTGCAGCATATCCGGACGGGCGGCTGGCGTACCAGATGGACAGACGGCGCACTGCGGGATGCTGAATTCAGGGATATCTGCATCCTTATGCCGTCGCGCACCGGCCTGGCGGCGCTCGAGCACCAGCTTGCGGAGGCTCAGGTCCCCTACCGCATCGAAAGCGAGTCCTTCATACTGGGCACTCAGGACGTAAAAGAGCTGCTCAATTGCCTGCGGGCCATCGACTCGCCCGCCGACCAGGTGGCGCTGGTGGGCGCGCTGCGCTCATCGGCCTTCGCCTGCAGCGACGAGGAGCTGCTGCTCTTCGTTGAGGGCGGCGGCAGGCTCGACTACACCGATCCCGGACGGGGAGAAGGGATCGTCAGGGACGCACTGGGGACGCTGCGGACTTTTCACGCCGGGCGGGGCTGGCTGCAGGCCGACAGGCTGATCGAGGATTTCATCGCGGACAGGCGCATGGGGCAGTCCGCCTTCGGACGGTCCAGGCCGCGCGAAAAGCTGCGTCGCCTGCAGGCCATGGTTGACCTGGCGCGGGCCTATGCCAGAGTGGAGGGCAGCTCGCTGCGCGGGTTCCTGGACTGGATGGACCGTCGAACAGAGGAGAGGTCGCGCATGGAGGAGGTCCCCGTGCCCGAGGCGGATGAGGACGCTGTGCGCATCATGACCGTCCATGCTGCCAAGGGGCTGGAGTTCCCGATCGTGATCATGCTCGGACTGGGCGACCGGCCCGGCAAGCGTTTCTCCAACGTGATTTTCGATAAATCCGGAAGCTGTGAGGTCCGTCTGGGCAGCGGAGGCAGCGAGTTCAAGACCGCAGGTTACGATGGGCTTAAGGAAATCGAGAAAGAGGCCGAGGAAGGCGAACGCGTGCGGCTCAAGTATGTCGCCGCCACACGCGCACGCGACCACATCGTGCTCAGCCTTTATCATTCGTCCGAAAAGACCGACGCAGCCGCTATACTGGGCCACTGTGAAGACGCTCCCGATTTGTGGCAGGAGATCAACCTGTCCGCCGTGAAGCTTTATCGCCCCGCCGCCGAAACCATTGCTGCCGAAAAGGACGATAACGCGGCCGACCTGGAGAAATGGAAGGAACGGCGCGCCTGCATACTGGCGGAATCCTCCCGGCCGGCGGCCGTGGCCGTTACCGGCCTGGTGCGGCTATTTAAGGAGGAGGCCGAGGGTGGGGAGGTCTATTACCGCACCGGGCGAGGAGGCAGCAGCCTGGGCAGGGCCGTGCACAGCGTGTTGCAGAGCATCGACCTGGCCACCGGCGCGGGACTGGACGACTTCAGCAATGCACAGGCTACCGCAGAGGGCATAGCCGGCCGGTGGCAGGAGGTATCCAGGCTGGCGAAGAACGGCCTGGAATCAGACATCGTAAAGCGCGCCGTGGCATCCGGCAATTACCACCGCGAGGTCTTCGTCAGCGCATCGGTCGATGGCAAGCTGCTGGAAGGGATCATGGATATCATTTTCGAGGAGAAGGACGGACTGGTCATCGCAGATTACAAGACCGATGCGATCGACAACGAAGAAGAGGCGCAGAAGAAGAAGGATATTTACGAACTGCAGGCAGGCCTGTACGCCCTGATGGTACAGGAGGCGACGGGAAGGCCGGTTAAGGGGGTGGTGCTGCTGTTTCTGAGAACTAAAAGAGAAATAGCGCCGGAGGACATAGAGCGACTTATCAGGGAAGCGCGAGCAAGACTGGCCGGCGATATATAAACCGGCCGTTAAACGAGGATGAGTCAGCCGGCATACCCCGATATTGCAATGCCTGATATAATATGCCACCGAATAAAATAGGAGGTTAATTATGGCATCAGGACCGTTATTACAACGCATGTTGCGCGCTGCCAAGCTGGAGCCGCAGCTTTACGAGGAGGTGGAATCGGATTCTACTGCCACCGGGCAGGCTTTGCTGGTGGTAGTGATGGTCAGCGTCTGCGCCGGCATCGGGGCAGGCATCACCGGCGCCATGAAAGGAAGCGAGACTGTATCCGGTTTCTTCATGGGCCTGGTCTCCGGCATCATCGGCTCATTAATAGCCTGGTTCATCTTCTCCCTGCTGTGCTTCTGGCTGGGCACCTCGCTCTTCAAGGGTCCCAACACCAAGTCCAGCCTGGGAGAATTGCTCAGGACACTGGGCTTCGCCTACACCCCGGGCGTGCTTAACATATTCAGCTTCATCCCCTTCATCGGCCCCATTATCCCCTTCGCAACCTGGGTGTGGACGATTATAGCCGCCGTGATAGCTGTCAGGCAGGCCTGCGACTTCACAACCGGCAGGTCTATCGGCACGGTCATCGTGGCAGCCATCATACCCATCATCATCATGGTGCTGCTGGGTCTGCTCGTCGGCGGAGCAATGGCGGCCATCTTAAAGTAAGCCTAAAAATAGCCTAGATTTTCTCATACATGGCGATCTCGGCCTGGCCTTCGAGATAAGGCTTGATCGCTCTGAACATGTCCTTAAAATGGGGCGCTGACGAATGGAAAGTCAGCGCCTCATTGTCTTCATACTTTTCGTAGAAAAAGAAGATGTCGCGATTGTCGGCGCGCCTGTGTACGCTGTAGTCGATACAACCGGGATCCTTGAGGAATTTGGGCGCGAAATTCAGGATGACCCTGGCCATTTCATCGCCCTGGCCCTCTTTGGCGCGCATGGTTGCGGTGATTACTATCATTGTTCCTCCTTATTAGACCTCTCCCCCTGCCCCCTCTCCTTTTCCAAGGAGAGGGGGTGGGATTTTGCTCAAGAGGGACTGCGTCCCTCGTTAGACTCCCTCTTTATACCTCGGTGTACTCGCTAAAAAACTTCCTGTAGTTTTGAGACCCGGTGGACCGGGATTTGAACTCGGGGCCGCCGCCGGCCCAGGCGATATCGCCGTGGACGGCCAGCAGCTCCAGGTGGCTCATGACCTCGCGATGGGAGAGATATTTACCGAAGCCCTTGCGCAGGCGGGGTTCGAAAAGCTCGATGGATATCTGGTCGAGATCGAGAACACGTCCGTCCAGTATCCTCAGTATGTTGCCGCAGCGTTCCACGTGGAAACGCAATATCTCGGCGGCGCGCTCGGCCGGCTTTAAATAATTGGGCTTGCCTCTCTCGTACAATCGATGTCCGGGCAGGAGCAGCTCCGTATCCCCGCACTGCTTCTGCAATTTGTCCAGCGATCTTATATAGGCGATTAATCCGTAGGCGCTGTTATCTTCACCGTAGCCCTCAGGCAGTATACGCTTGTTGCAGTAATACTCCAGTATGAGCGAGGGGTGCGGCGTGATGGATGCCAGCAGGGTATCGCCGCTGAAGACCACCTCGTCCTCGAAGATGGCGCAAAGGGAATCGGGCGAATGTCCCGGTGTGAGCAGGAAGCGGAAACGGCCGTCGGGCGTAGCATCGCCCTCCTTTATCCGGTGCGCGGCCTTTAACAGGCTGCGCCTGCGGTGATATGGGCGGCAGCTGGAGCTGAATTTTTCAGGCATCAGGCAGGTGCGGCAGGATCCGGGATACTCCGGATGGGCGGCGCCGTCGTCTATATCCTCGTGGTAGGCGGCCATATTATCGAAAGCGAAGTGCGCCCACAGCTCGGCGCCGCTGGCAGCCAGAGCCTCCTGCAGGTTGCCGTCGTGGTCCTCGTGTCCGTGCGTGATGATGACGCGTTTAATGTCTTTAATATCCAGACCGGCCTGGCCGAGTATATCGGTCAGCACATCGAATTTGTCGAACTGACCCGTATCTATAAGAGTCGGTCTCTCACCGGCCACCACATAGCACCAGCTCGGGCCCAGGTTCCAGTCCCCGCCCGAGTCATAGAACAGCGGCACGCCCAGGCAGTAGATGTCCGTACCGCGGCATGTGCGGTACTTCATGATAACGCCTTCTCCGTTGGGCTTGTCCTGCTTTAAAATCTCAAACTGCTGCATTAGCTTACCTCCGTTGCCAACAAAGCCGTATTGTAAAGCTTTTTGACGATTTGTGTCCAAGATTTGCTAAAATAAGAGAGGACCTCTGCACGGAACGTTTGAAAAGGAGGTGACCGCCATGGAAGACAAGATCCTCAGATTCATCTCCAAGCTTAACTCGGATAAGGTGCGACTCACGGAACTGATCGCCCATTTCTCTCATGACGTATCCGGCAATGACAAGGACACGCTCATCTACAAGAAGATTTTACCGGCGCTTATCAACATGGAGAAAGAGAACAGGATCAAGCTGTCCTGGGACGTGCTGCTGACGCGCTACAGGTTCCCGCGTTATATCTACTTCGCCCAGGAGGAGAGTAAGGAGCCGCAGGAGCCGCAGGCGCAGGGACGGCCTCTCTGGCAGACGCAGATCGAGGACATACTCAAGAAAGATTCGATCCTCTACCGCAAGAAGGTACGGGAGCTTCGCCTGCAGGACAAATTCGACCGTTTCCTTAAAAGATACGAGAAGAGCGCAGACGAGGTCTCGCCCTCCGAAGACTGGATAAAGGTGATCACCGCTATCATGGAGAGCAACCTATCGCAGTACGATGTAATGCGCGCATGCATCGAGGCTTTCAAGGCCGGCGCGGTATGGGAAAAGTACAGGCGGGAATTCGAAGGGTAATCGACGGTTAAGGGGCGTACCTTCAGGTGCGCCCGAAACCGGGGTCAGGCCGGATGGTCCAGTTCCCTGGCCACGGCCAGTAGCGTCATCATCTCATCTTCAGAAACATTGCCGTGGCGGACAGCCTCCCTGGGATTGCGGTTCTGCTCCTCCACCATCCTGATGGCCTTGCGCTCCGATACGCGGTCATGAAAGATGAGCCACGCGGTAAGCACCAGCCCGGTCCGGCCCTGGCCGGCCGAGCAATGCACCACCGTCTTCTCGCCTCTCTCCAGTGAATTGTGCAGAAAATACATGATGTGGCGGAGCGCCTCGCCGGTGGGAAGCTGTATATCGGGGGTGGGCGCCCACAGCACATTGTCCGGGCCGAAGGCCTCGACGTAAAGGCCCAGCAGTCCGCCCTCCAGCGGGTAGTATTTCAGCTCCTCTTCAGGCAGCAGACAGACGATACGTTTAACGCCCTGCCCTTTGATGAAATCTATCCAGTTGTCCACCACCTGTCTATGGATGAACTTGCCCGGGTTCCCGGGCCGCTGCGAACCGAAGACCAGCTTTTCACCCTTGGCAGCCGGCCCGAATCCATACTCCGCCATATAATTCCGCGACTATTAATCAGAGAAGGCTATAACGCCGATGATAACCAGGTTCACAACCGGCACCAGCAACAGCAGACCCCACCAGCCCGGCTTGCCCCTGGCCTCAGCGATCTTCCACCACAAAATAATGATAAAAATGATATTGACGTAGGGGATCAGGCAGAGCAGCAGCCACCACCAGGCCTTGCCTGCGATCATGCACATCAGGTAAATATTGGCGATGGGTATCCAGGCCAGCCAGCCGTTGGGAGTGTTGGTCTTTTTAGCTATTGCCTGCAGGCAGATGGCCATATAGATATAGATTGCGATACCGAAGATGATCCAGAAAGCCATCATCCCACCATTGTTCGATGCTTCGTACATATCAGCTTACCTCCTAAGCAGGATTATATATTACGCGTCAGCGTTTTTACAAAGGCCGGGATACATGTGGCGGCGGGCGGTTTCCAGCATCGCTTTCACATTTTCGAATTTCGCGTCGATGGGGCACTCGCAGCCCGTGCTCAAAATAAAGCCGCCGTCCCTGCCCACTATTTCATGCAGCCTGTTGCAGTAATCTACGACTTCTTCTTCCGTGCCCAGCGCAAGCAGGGCCGCCGGCACGTCGCCCATTATGCACATATGGCCCTTCAGTATCTCCTTGGCCTTGAATATATCGGTCGTGCTGTCGAGCTCGCAGATGCACTTCCCCCGCGGCAGGTCCTTGAGGTAGGGTAGATTGAGCGTCCAGTCGGTGTCGAAATGAAGAATGCTGATCAATCCGGCGGCGGCGAAAGCATCGGCCATCTTCTTTATATAAGGGAAGCCGAACCTCTCAAATATCCTGAGCGGGTAGAAACTGCCCGAGCCGCGCTCCAGGGGAAAGAACACGTACTTCAACCCTGTTGCGGCGGTGTCGTCCAGCACGTTTTGGATCAGGTCATCGACCATGGCATCCATGACCGCCTGCATCTTATCGGGGTGACGATAAAGGTCTAAAGTGAACTGGTTAAGCGTCCTGGAAAGCGAGAGGATCATGGTGGGGTCGCAGGTCGTTGCTCCTGACAACACGGGCACCCCTTTCTCGCGCCACGTTTTGACATCATCCATGTATATTTTAAACAGCTTCTTCTGGGTAGCATCCACTCTCTCCAGCGGACGTCCCGTTGCCCTGGGTAAAAACTCGGATAAAAATCCGTTCCAGCCGCGGCTGATGATGGTCTCGTAGTCCTCGCTGGTGAAAATCTCCATTTCAACGGCCTGCAAGGGCTCGTTATCCGATCCCTGTCTCCCGGGTACCCGCATAGGCATGGGCGCCGCGGATATCCGCCAGCTTGAATTCACCCATATAAGGTTGGCAGCGAGCTGTCCGTCCCAACCGCCCAGCGCATCGAACGTCTCCACCAGGGCACTGATAGTAGTCTGCGGGTTCCTGTAACCATCGCTTTGCGGCACACCCCTGTATCTGAGCGCAAACTGCGCGATCAAGGGGACCGTCGGCACTCTGTCCGGGATTCCCAGAGATATCGCTGTTTCCAGGCGTTGGGTCCTTGTTGCCAGGTTATCTTCCACTCTACATGCTCCCCATAGTTTAATTCGGTAAAGGCCCATCAATCATAACTAAACCCGGCAGGGTTATCAATCTCGTAATAAACGCTGGCTGAGCTTATTACATGACCGACGGCAAGTATTAAACCCGGTGGGAGTTTCATTGTATTCGCAAACATCCTGCAGCTATAAATTAATATCGACTTGCACTATAATATGAGATCAAAGCCAACTATTAAATCAGGAGGTTCCATGGATCTTTCAATCTGGGGCATTCTTCTACGTCTGCTGGAACAGGCCTGCCTGGTCATCATCGTTTTTTACCTGCTGTTCCAGCTCAAGTTCTTCCGTCATATGCTGGAAGGAAAGCCCAATATGCTGGACCAGCTTATCCTGGCTATAATCTTCGGCGCCCTGGCCGTTTACGGCACTTACAGCGGGGTGCAGACCTCCGGGGCCATCGCAAATATCCGTAATCTCAGCCCTATGATCGCGGGCTTCCTGGGCGGGCCGTGGGCCGGCCTGGGCGCCGGTTTGATCGGCGGCGTCCACCGTTACTTCATGGGCGGTTTCACTGCTGTCCCCTGCGCGCTCGGCACTATAACCAGCGGCCTGGCCGCCGGTATAATTTACGCCCTGCTTAAAGGCAACCTCGGCGTCTGGAAGCCGACTCTGTATGCTTTCCTTATGGAATGTGCAGATATGGGGCTGCTTCTGCTGATGGCCCAGCCGTTCGACAAGGCCCTCAACCTCGTGTCCATCATAGCCGTGCCCATGATACTGGCCGATACCGCCGGCATGGCCGTTTTCGCTTTCATGCTGGGCAAACTGAAATCCGCCCGCTGAGGATGCGCGCCGGCACGCCGGCGCCATGTTCCGAGACACAGTTTGAGGCGAATTGACGGAAGCGTCCGTAAATCTTTATCATTATCAGGTTGGCCGAATTCAGGCCGGCAGGGAAAATCAGAGAGGACCGGAATATGGCTATTAAGATCACGGACACAACGCTGCGCGATGCGCACCAATCGTTGATCGCCACGCGCATGCGCTCGCGTGACATGCTCCCTATCGTGGAGAAGATGGATAAAGTCGGCTTCTTCTCGCTCGAGATG
>CAYVBI010000085.1:0-8469 GCA_964448985.1 uncultured Dehalococcoidales bacterium | reverse complement strand
TCGAAATGGCCAGATTACTCAGTTAGTTTCGGCTTGATTAATGGGGTGCATTACAGATATACCCCTCATTTATTATAAGTTTGCAAATATGAGATTGTCCTATCTTCAACGAATGGCAGAGGGAGGATGCAATGAGTTACGCACAAAAAATAATTCCTGAACCTGAAATTGTAGAAAAGCATCAACTGGATATTATCGTAGGGGCAAAAAACGTTGCCGATGATCCTGATGTGTTGGAAAAATATTCTCATGACATGAGTTTTATGCCGGTGCGACGCCCATCTTTCGTTGTTAAGCCCACGCAGGCTGAGCAGGTTCAGGAACTTATAAAATGGGCCAACCGAACGCTTATGCCGCTTATCCCTATCAGTTCGGGCCCTCCTCATTTCAGGGGGGACACCGTTCCTCAACAGGGAGGTGTTGTAGTGGACCTTTCCCATATGAAGAAAATCCTGCGCCTCGACCGAAGGAACCGGGTGGCTATGATCGAGCCCGGCGTCACCTTCCTTGATCTTAAGCCGGAAGTTGAAAAACAAGGTATGCGAGTTATGCTACCTCTCGCACCCAGAGCTACAAAATCGATCATCGGTAGCTATCTTGAGCGAGAGCCAATCCTCGTGCCCAAGTACCACTGGGACATGTCAGACCCGCTTTGCTGCACAGAGGTCGTTTTCGGAACAGGGGATTTTTTCAGGACTGGGTCAGCAGCCGGCCCTGGAACACTTGAGGAACAGTGGGAAGCAGGCCAGGCTCAGAAGAACCCTCTGGGACCCGGGCCAAGTGATTTATTCCGGGTTATTCAGGGGGCTCAAGGGTCTCTGGGAATCGTTACCTGGGCGACAGTCAGGCTGGAGCTCCTACCGAGTATTCAGGAAATATTCATGGTAGGGTGCGACAGGGTAGATGAAATCATAGAATTTGTCTACCGGTTGCACAGGCTCAAACTGGGCGATGAATGTCTGATCCTTGACAGGCTCAACCTGGCCACAATCCTTGAAAACGAGCCGAAGGCTATCGAAGAGGTGAGCTCTGCCCTACCCCATTATATACTGATATTTGTTGTCGCCGGCTATGATAAATTTCCTGAGGAGCGAGTAGCCTATCAGACAAAGGACGTAATGGAGAATGCGCGGAGATACGGATTGAATCCGGCGAAGACGCTGCCTGGTGTGAACTCAAGAAAGCTCCTTCAGGCGCTTAGTCAGCCTTGCCCTGAACCATTCTGGAAGCTGCGCTATAAAGGCAATAGCGCTGATATCTTCTTCCTGACCACACTGGATCGCACCTCTGAATATATAAGTGTAATGCACGAGAAAGCATGCGAAACGGGGTTTCCTATAGCCGATATCGGCATGTACATCCAGCCCATCCAGCAGGGTAGGTCCTGCCACATGGAGTTTAATCTAACATTCAATCCGGAAAATAAATTTGAAGTGGCCCTGGTAAAGAGAACCTTTGAGCAGGCAAGCAAAGCACTGATGTCGAAAGGAGCTTTTTTCTCGCGGCCCTACGGCCTGTGGGCAGAGCAGCTTTATAACCAGTGTGCGGATAACGTCATAGCACTGAGAAAGGTCAAACATATCTTCGACCCCGGCAATGTGATGAACCCTGGCAAGCTCTTCTTCTAGAGGATGCAGGTAATGCAAATCGTCGTTTGTATAAAACAGGTACTGGATCCCGAAATGCCTTATTCCGCCTTTAAGGTCGATCCTGTTGGGAAAGGAGTAATACCCCCTCAGGGAACCCCACCGGTTATATCGCCATATGACGAAAATGCTATAGAGGCTGCACTTCGGGTCAAAGATGCACATGGAGCAAGGGTGATCGCGTTAAGCCTGGGCAGCAGACTTGCTCTTCCAGTGCTGAAGAAGCCACTCGCCGCCGGTGCTGATGAACTCGTTTTGATAGAGGACCCCGCTGCCGGTGATTTGGATAGTTTCGCAAGCGCAGGCATTCTGGCTGCCGCCATAAGGAAGCTTGGCGGTGCAGATATGGTATTTACCGGGCGTCAGGCTGCAGATTGGGACGCGGGTATCGCCGGATGCGCCATTGCCGAGGAACTGAATATGCCCTGTATCACGGTTGCCCGAAAAGTCAGCGTTCAAAATGGCATGGTTCGGGTTGAAAGGCTGCTGTCCGATGGCTTCGAGATCGTCGAGGCCCTGCTTCCATGTGTGATAACTATAGACAGTGACCTGGGAGAATTGCGCCAGGTCACAATGCAGGGGTTGAACTCCGCAAAGAAAAAGCCGGTAACCGCATGGAAGCTGTCAGACTTGAATCTGGAGCCGCCTCCGCCACCTCGTTGTGAGCTTCTCGAGCTATATATCCCAAAGCGCAAGAGGATTTGCCAGATAATTTCCGGAGAAAATCCGGAGGATGCTGCAGTAAAACTGGCCAACAGATTGTTCGCAGAATCCAGGTTGTGAAAGAGAATCATTGTATGTCTGATAACACTATAGTATTGATACTGGGAGAGCTGGTCAAAGGCAGCCTGTCAACAAATACGCGCGAGATGCTTGGCAGGGGCCGGGAGCTGTCTAATAACGTAAATGGCAAGCTCGCTCTATTATTTCTTGGTGACAAGCTTGAACATGTTGCAGAAGAAGCCATCGCATATGGCGCTGACGACGTGTATTTGGCCGAAAACCTGCTACTGAAGACTTATCAAGCCGACACCTATCTTCAGATAATTGAGAAAGCTGTCAGGGATATAGAGCCAGAGATTCTATTGATGGGCCAAACGTCTATGGGGCGTGACCTGGCGCCACGGCTGGCTTCCAGGCTAAGAACCGGGCTATGTGTGGACTGTGTTCAACTGGACATCGAACCAATCTCCGGGCTTGTACGGATGACACGGCCCGTTTACGGATGCAAAGCGCTGGCAGTAATGATATGTAAGACGAAACCCCAGATGGCCTCGATCCGCCCCGGTACTATGAAATCTGCAGAACCGGACAGGTCACGTAAAGGACAAGTGCATGCTCTTGCCAACGATATTGATATCTCTCAGATCAGAGTAAAAGTTACGGCTAAAGTAGAAGCACAGACGGACAGCGTTCCGCTGGAGGACGCGAAAGTTATCGTATGCGGAGGCCGCGGCATGGGTTCTTCCGATTCATTCTCGATCCTTGAAGAGTTGGCACGGTTATTAGATGGGGCTGTGGGAGCAAGCCGTCCACCGTGTGATGCCGGGTGGATGCCTTCTACAAGTCAAATCGGCCTTACAGGGAAGATCGTCCGTCCCAACCTCTACATCACCGTAGCGTTATCAGGTTCCTCGCAACATATGGCAGGATGTGCCGAATCACATACTATAGTCGCCATTAATAAGGACCCCGAAGCCAATATCTTCAATGTAGCGCACTATGGCATAGTAGGTGATTACCGCGAAATACTGCCGCCTTTTATAAAACGTACCAGAGAGATTATTGAAGGCAAAGGAGAATCGAGATGCTGTTAGATCTAAAAGACTACATGTCTGATATGAAGGGATGCGCCAGGTGCTCACTGTGCAAATGGCCACCGCTGGCGCAAATAAAAAGCTGGCGTTTCTCCAATACGTGCCCAAGCATTACCAGATACAATTTTCATGCTTATTCGGGCGGCGGCAGACTGGCATTGGGGCTCGCCCTTGCCGAGGGCAAGCTGGAGGACATATCGGACGAGCTGCTTAACATCGTTTACCACTGTACAGCTTGCGGCGCTTGCGATTCATCCTGCAAATATAACTCCGAACTGGAAGTGCTATGGCCGATTTACTCAACCCGTGCCCACCTTATCAGCATGGGATATTTTCTACCTGAGCACTCAATGATACTCGATAGCCTCCGGAAAGAAGACAATACCCTGATGAAACCCAAGGCCGATAGAGGTAAATGGGCTGACGGCCTAGAGGTTAAAGACCTCTCGCGTGGAGAACACGCCGGGGTAGTATATCACGCGGGATGTCAATACTGTTATGACCCTGAGCTATCGATTACGGCCAGAGAGACCGTAACCTTGCTGCAAAAGGCCGGGGTTGATGTGGGCATAAGGGGAAGCCAGGAGTCCTGCTGCGGCGGCATGGCCTTTCAGCTAGGATTCCAGGGCGAATTCATCAAGTTCGCTGAGAGCAATATCGACGACTGGCATGCAGCAGGTGTTAGTACTGTTGTAACCTCCTGCGCCTGTTGTTTCGGCATAATGAAAAGCGTTTATCCCTTACTGGGCAAGGAAATGAAGTTCGAGGTACTGCATATAACCCAGTATCTTGATAAGCTTATTAAAGAAGGGAAAATCAGACTTAACAGAGAGATCCCCTCACGTGTCACTTACCATGACCCGTGCAACCTGGGGCGGAAATCTGAGATATACATCCCCTGGAAAGGAACAGAGAAAAAGGTCCTCGGTCAATTTATCCTGAGAGAGCCTGAGAAGGTGATCCATCGAGGATGGAACGGAGTCTACGAGCCGCCCCGCGACATTATCAAGAGTATTCCCGGCATCAAACTCGTAGAGATGGAGAGAATCAAGGAATATTCCTGGTGCTGTGGAGCAGGCGCAGGGGTTAAGCAGTGCTTCGATGATTTCGCTCTATGGACAGCATCTGAACGTATTGCAGAGGCGAAATCGGTCGGCGCTGAGGCGATCGTCACAGCCTGTCCCTGGTGCGAGCGAAATTTCAAGGACGCCATCGCGACATCGGGAGACGCTATGCCGGTATATGATGTGGTTGAACTCGTTAAGCAGTCAATGTAGATTCACATAAGTTGTGAAAGGAGGCCAATATGGGCATTTCCAGAGACGTTTACAGGTCGTTTGAGAGCGTAGTCGGGACCGAAAATATTTCTGACGACCCGGCGATACTCAGGTCATATATGTATCAGCCCTTTGGGAGCAAGAAGGGCGTGTGGGCCGACATCTCTCCCGCTGCCGTACTAATGCCTGCCAGCACCGAAGAGGTGGTCACAATAGCCAGAATCTGCAACAGACACCATATTGTCTTCAAGGCGATGAGCACCGGCTGGGGAATACATAACCTGCCAGGCGTCGAGGGCGCAGTATCATTGGACCTGCGGCGTATGGACCGCATTCTCGAGATAGACGAAAAGAACATGTTCGCTGTGGTTGAACCCTATGTAATCTGTGCGCAGCTTCAGGTTGAGGCGATGAGGAAAGGTCTCAACTGCCATATCATCGGCGCCGGCTCCAATACGTCGGTGCTGGCCAGTGCAACCTCGGTGGCCGGTTATGGGCCCGATGGACTCAGCATGGGTTACAGCGGCCGCAACCTGTTGGGCGTTGAATGGGTACTTCCCACCGGTGAAGTTGTGAAGTTGGGCTCGCTTAGTACCGGCTCAGGTTGGTTTTGCGGTGATGGGCCGGGGCCCAGTTTACGCGGCATTATGCGTGGTTGGGAAGGAGCCTGGGGAGGCCTGGGTGTTTTCACCAAATGCGCAGTTAAGCTGTTCCCCTGGAACGGACCGACTGAGCTCGAAATGAAAACAACACCGCCTAATTATGTGCTCAAAGAGCCAATAAAGTATTACAAAGCTTCTTTTTTCAACTTTCCCACCCTGGAGAATCTCGCTGAAGCCGCCCGTAAACTCGGTGAGGCGGAAATCGGCTATTTCATCTCGAGGCTCAGCCCTGCCTTTATCGGCCTGCAGATGGCTGCCGGTGCAGACTACGTCAATATTTGGAATACTGGAATGCTGCAGGACATGTCAAAGTACGCCTTTCTCTTCGTTATTTTCGCCGGTACGGAAGGAGAGTTCGAATACCTGCAGAAGGTGTTGGCGGCGATCATAGAAGAAACCGGCGGCCAGGCCTCACCTATATCGGATACGCAGGAGATGCAGGAGCTTACCGCAACAGCCGTTATCAAGGTAGATGCTGTACTGCGCTCAAGCTTCCGTCCGACCGGAGGTTTCAATACATCATTCGGCGCAATGGACACCATGGACCTGGCCCTGAACCAAATCAGGGCCGGGACAGAGCTGAAAAATAAGTATATACGTAAGGGCGTTATAATGGATGACGGCGGTGACAATTCTGCAACGATAGTCCTTGATCAGGGACATCTTGCCTACACTGAAATGCTGGTTATGTATGATCATCATGACGATGAATCTGCCGAGGGCGCTTTCCAATATATTGCTGAAGCAAATCAAGCGTGCCTGGATAGAAAGCTGGGTTCCCCGATTTTCCAGGTATCCCAGGTAGGCAAAGGCAAACACGGCGTTTTCGGTCCTGCAAGTTTCAACTATGACAAATGGCTGTGTAAGATTAAAAGTGCGTTTGATCCAAATAATACTGCTGACCCGACAGCATATTCGTCGCCGGAGGAATGATGCCCATGCATAGCGTATCATATAGCTATCAACTTGAAGAATCGTGTTTGAAGGAGGGCTGAATGAGTAACTACGACCTGATTGTAGTGGGTGGTGGCCCCGGAGGGAGCGCTGCGGCCAAGGAAGCCGCTGAGAACGGCCTGAAGGTCATAATCCTGGAGCGCGGCAGGTATTGCGGCGAAAAGAATTCTTCAGGATTTGGTTTATCTCCTAAGGCTGCACGCGACTTTGATTATATTAGTGAGCTCGATGTTCCCTCGCTGTGGCCGACAAAATTCGGCGTTATGCACATCATCGACCCCAAGCCATCGAATGCAGACCGTATGACCTGGGGGCTGACGCCGCCAAGGCGACACAGCTATCCCCAGGCCAGCGAGTATATGGTACAGATGATGTATCGGCCTGAATTCGACCGGTGGATGGTGGAGAAGGCTATGGCAGCAGGTGCAGAACTTAAGCTCTCGACATTAGCGACAGATGTCATACGTAAAGGTGAAAACATTTCTGGTGTAGTTGATCATAAAGGTAACGAGTATCGGGCGCCAGTGGTCATAGCAGCCGACGGTGCTCACTCGCTAATAGCTCAAAAAGCGGGATTGCGCAAGAAATGGGAAAAAGATCAGGTTACTGTTTTAGCTACTGTAGACTTTGAGGCTGACTCAGAGCGGATAGCTGAGTATTGCGGAGATACTAACGTTCACATCTTCATGGGGCCGGAAAGGGGTGGGTATGTCTGCATCTTCCGCAACGGCTTCCATATTGGCTCACGACCTGCTAAGACCCTTCAAAGTGAAGTAGATGCAGGCCACAACATCTCTACGAGATCAGTAACGGACAACATACAATTGGATTTTGTCCAGCGTCTCATCAAGGCTACTCATGCAAAGCCGCGCGAGTTTCAGCTTCACTTTCTGCCCTGGTTGAAAACGTTCAACAAAAGGATTTATATGGGGGGCCTTATGCTCACCGGCGATGCAGCAGGAATGGCGGAGCCGTTTATGGCCGAAGGTGTGTGGCAGGCTATGTACTCATCGAGGTTGGCCGCTCAGGTAGCATTGCGAGCGCACAAAGACAAGGATTTCTCCAAAGTTTACCTGAAACAGTATATGGATGAGCTCAAGTCTTCACCTGTCGGCATCGACTTCACTGCTGGCCCGGTACTTCGAGATTTCTTCGCAGAGTGGACGTCGCAGACCTTCTATGACTTTTTCGATAACCTGGACGATGCGATATTCTATGGTATGCTTACTATGGCGGAGCCTCATGCCCAGGGTATGCTGCGCGTTCCCGCTATTTTGGTGGACATGATCCCGCAACTTATGTTCCTAGCCAGATACTATTACCCGATAACAGAGGAAGCTTCAAGGGACAAAATTAAAAATGTTATACCGATCATAAAAGCTGTGGCTCCTATGCTACAAAGCATGGGAGGGCTAACGGCAGGAGGTAAAGAAAATGGATGAATACCGTCTCAACAAACGAGGCTTGATTAATGTGATTGAGTCCCCTGTTGATTTCATATCGGTCGATCATACGAAGTGCATGGGTTGCCTGAACTGTGTGATTATATGTGGCATGGATTTGTGGAAGATGCGGGATGGCAAGTCGATACTGAGTCCGGACTATAAGAAATTCTGCACAGAGTGCGCTTCGTGCTACACCGTCTGTGACTTTGATGCAATCGAATTCACTTTTCCACCGGGTGGATATGGTATCGCCTATGAAAGAGGTTGACAGAGTTACTTTCAAGAAAAGCGACTTGAGGTGGTTGATCCTCTCCCCAAAATTCGCATTATAACTGGTACAGAAAAGGGGGCATCTCCGGAATCTCAGAAATGGGAACTGGAATGGCAGCTTAAGGCTAGAAAGTTGAGCCGGCAGATTTAGAAACGCTAAATCGCTATGTAAATGAATTACGTGATCCGTTTAGTGAGAGCTCGATTGCTGAGACGCAATCCTTTATTAAGAGACTTGTTAGAGAGATATTCGTGACTGGTGATAGGGCAGAGTAAATATACGTTTTCTGTATTAATAAAAGGAGCGCCGAAAGAAAACCTGGGAGTTCCCCGCATTGTACGCTTTGGTGGGCCATTGTGGATTCGAACCACAGACCCCAGTCTTATCAGGACTGTGC
>CAYVBI010000084.1:7050-8525 GCA_964448985.1 uncultured Dehalococcoidales bacterium | reverse complement strand
ATGCCGTAAAAGCGTGGGCGATGTATTCCCAGAACGGCAACCTGGGGCTGCCGTGGACCAGCGTAAAATCGTCCCGCACCAGCACATCCGGCAGGCCGAGTAAAAAATCCCGGTCATCGCCGCTCAACCGGCTGGAGGTCCAACGGTTGGCGCGGGCAGCATCCGAGTTGAAATCTCCGATATCTATTTTCCCGACCGCAGCCAGGTCATGGTTGCCGCACACGCAGACAGGATCAAGCGTCTTCAGCAGGCTGATGCAGGCCGAGGGGTCAGGGCCATAGCCAACCACATCACCCAGGCACCAGACATGGCCGAAGCCCCCGTGGTTGTGCGCATCCTCCAAAACCGCCTCAAAGGCCTCAAGGTTGCTGTGGATATCAGCGATGACGAGGTATTTCATGGAAAGTCGATTATATCATACACATCGTGGCCGGCCAGTTGTATTGTATGCAGAAAGATGTGTATAGTAAAATTCCGGTAAGCAGTATAGAATAGGGTAACGTTCATATGAATAACCACAACGAACGAGTCAACTTCATCTGGTCGATAGCTGACCTCATCCGCGATTCATTTAAACGTGGCAAATATCAGGATGTCATTCTACCGTTAACAGTTCTGCGCAGGCTTGATTGCGTATTAGCGCCAACAAAACAACAAGTTTTGGAAACAAATGCCAAACTTAAAGGCAAGCTGGAAAACCTGACGCCGCAGCTTACTAAAGCATCCGGCTTCTCTTTCTATAATACCTCACTCTATGACTTCGAAAGGCTCATAGCGGACGCGCCGAACCTTGCCAGCAACCTGCGCAATTACATCAACGGCTTCAGTGATAATATGCGTGAGGTCATTGAAAAATTCGATTTTGATAACACGATCAGCAAGCTGGTTGAGGCAGACCTACTCTTTAAGGTCATGGAACGTTTTAAAAACGTGGACCTGCACCCGGATAAAATCTCTAATGAGCAAATGGGTTATATCTTTGAGGAGCTTATAAGGAAATTTAATGAATCTCTCGATGAGAACCCGGGCGAGCACTTTACTCCCCGCGAAGTGATCCGGCTAATGGTCAACCTTATCCTCACTCCGGATGAGAAGGAACTGAATAGGAAGGGCATCATTCGCACCGTATATGACCCCTGCTGCGGCACCGGCGGTATGTTGACTATAGCCAAGGGGTGGATAGCGGGAAAAAGCCCGCAAGCGGATATCTTCCTTTTTGGCCAGGAGGTCAATCCTGAAACATTTGCGGTCTGCAAATCCGATTTGTATATGAAAAGTGCAGGAGGGCAGGATGCTGACAATATCCAATTCGGCAGCACCTTGTCCAACGACAGGCATCAAAGCCTGAAATTCGACTACATGCTGGCAAATCCTCCGTATGGGAAAGATTGGAAAAGAGACGAGGAAGCCGTCAAAACTGAGGCAGAGAAGGGAGATGGCGGACGTTTCGGCGCCGGCCTACCCAGGATATCGGA
>CAYVBI010000084.1:0-6950 GCA_964448985.1 uncultured Dehalococcoidales bacterium | reverse complement strand
AGGCAGAGAAGGGAGATGGCGGACGTTTCGGCGCCGGCCTACCCAGGATATCGGACGGGCAGATGCTGTTCATGCAGCACATGCTGGCGAAGATGAAGCCTGCCAAAGAAGGTGGATCCCGGTTGGCTATCGTCATGAACGGGTCGCCACTTTTCACCGGCGACGCCGGTGGTGGGGAGAGCGAAATCAGGCGCTGGATATTAGAAAACGATTGGCTCGACGCGATTATGGCACTGCCTGAGCAGCTTTTCTACAACACGGGCATTGCCACATATATCTGGGTGCTGACCAACCGCAAGGAAGAAAGGCGAAAAGGCAAGGTACAACTTATCAATGCAGGCGGCTTCTGGGAACCAATGCGCAAGAGCATGGGAGATAAACGAAGGGAAATTTCGGCGGACCACATTAAGCAGATAACAAAGATATATGAAAATTTCATAGAGGGCGAATTTTCCAAGATTTTCGCCACAACAGACCTTGGATACCGCAAGATAACGATTGACCGTCCATTAAGACTCAATTTCCAGGCGAACGCGGAAAGGATTGAAAGGTTGAAAGATGAGCGGGCATTTCAGCAGCTTGTTATTAGCAAGAAAAAGGATGCTGCGGCCGCCAGAGAAGAAGAAAAAGAGGGGCGTAAGCAGCAGGAAGCAATTTTGGAAATACTGAAAATGCTGCCCACGACTCTTTATAAGGATTATGCCAGCTTCAATAAGGAGATTGATAAAGCAGTCAAGCACTCTGGAATTAAACTATCGGCCGGGGTGGAAAAGGCAATTATGAACGCCCTTTCAGAGAGAGATACGGCGGCGGCAATATGCTATGGCAAAGACAGCAAACCAGAACCAGACACAGAACTGCGAGATACAGAGAATGTGCCGCTACTTGAAGATATCGATAAATATTTCGAGAAGGAAGTTAAGCCGCACGTGCCTGACGCCTGGATAAACACTGACGTTACAGACCTGAAGGATGGGAAATTTGGCAAGGTAGGTTACGAGATCAATTTCAACCGCTATTTCTATAAGTACATCCCACCTAGGCCGTTAGAGGAAATAGAAGCTGATTTACGAACGGTTGAGAATGAAATAGCAGAACTATTAAGCGGGGTATCGGAAAGATGAAACCATTCATACCGAAGACACTACCATTAAAAGCATTGAAATGGGATAGTTTCATACATCTGATTGGTAAAGCGAATTTCCAGTTAGCACAGTATGCCGGAATATTGCAGGGAATCGTAAATCCCCGCATTTTTTTATCACCATTAACAACAAAAGAAGCAGTACTTTCTTCACAGATAGAGGGCTCACAGGCTACTCTGGCAGAAGTGCTTAATTATGAAGCGCTGCCCAAACCAGATGTAGAAAAACATGAAGATATCCTTGAAGTTATTAACTATAGGAATGCTTTAACCTATGCGTCTCGATATCTGAAAAGAAAGCCTACTAACCTCAATCTTATAAAAGAAGTTCACAGCATCCTGCTGCAAAATGCAAGGGGAGAAGATAAAGCCAGGGGTGAGTTCCGAAGGATTCAGAATTGGATCGGGAAGCCAGGTACACCTATGGAAGAAGCCAGTTATGTGCCTCCACCTCCAGAAAAAGTAATGGGACTGCTGGATAACCTGGAAAAATATTTTCACATGGATGATAAAGATTATCTGGTGCAGTTAGCTGTGATTCATGCGCAATTCGAGCTTATACATCCTTTTATTGATGGTAACGGTCGTGTAGGCAGAATGCTTATACCACTATTTTTAGTGCAGAAAGGACTCCTCGACGGACCGAACTTCTACAGCAGTGCGTATTTCGAAAGCCATCGTGAAACATATTATGAGAGACTCCGCAATATTTCCAGAGAAGGCGACTGGGAAAAATGGATTGCATTTTTCCTGGAGGCAATAATAGAGCAATCAAAAGATAATAGCGATAAGGCAAGTAAAGTCATGGCACTATATGAAAAGCTGAAGCCCAAAATAGTCGATATTACTAAATCGCAGTTTGCCATGCAGGCACTTGATGCCTTGTTCGAGCAGCCCATTTTCAGCACTACAAGTTTTATAGAACGCTCAAAAATACCGAAATTCAGCGCCCTCAGGATACTCAAGGCACTGCGAGATGAAAAAGTAATTCGATTTGTTATTGAAGGCAAGGGCAATCAACCATCAGTTATGCGTTTTGACAGGCTCTTCAATATCGTAAAGTAATTACTGTGAATATTTTATTGTTTGCAAACCATTTTGTGTAGCATGGTAAGGCACTTAATGCAACACAAACATCTTTTTGCATATTTTATGCAACACAACAGGATATTATAAACAAGAAGATGGAGGAATTTTGAAAATATCTCGGCGGATGCGGCCTTGGATTAGTAATGTACCATGCTAAGACTGATGGTGGTACTGCATTTAGCGTACCAAAGATGGTGCGCCATTGTTTTAGCGTCCCACATTTCCGGTTTTATGGTACGCTATGCGATTTGCGGAGATGCCATGAGACGCAGAATAGGATGCAGCCAATCAGAGAATCTGAGCAGTTACATGTTATTTATATATAAATAACATGTAACTAGACGAGATGTAATGAGAAAAAGGCATCCTGGATATAAAGACAGCGACATAGAGTGGCTGAGGGAGATACCAGAGCACTGGCAGTTAATGCGTGTCAAGAATTTGATGAGTAACCCTGTGATTAGAAGCAACGGCAGTTCGTTGCCCTTCATAGCGTTAGAAGATATCGAATCCAATACAGGCGATACAATTCCATCGTTTGTATGGGAAGAAAAGACAATTGAGGATGCCGAAATATTTATGCCCGGCGATGTTCTTTTTACTAAGTTGAGACCATACCTACGTAAATACATTCTTGCTGATAGAAAAGGCTGTTGCCAGACAGAACTTCTTGTCCTTCACCCTATAAGCGATTTATATTTGCCAGCATATCTATATTATGCAATCCAAACGCATTATTTCATATCATTAGCAGATTCGACTTCCTATGGTGTTAAAATGCCACGTACATCATGGGATAAACTAAATCAGCACTGTCTACAAGTACCATCAATTGATGAGCAACAAGAAATCATCGATTTCTTATATAAAGCAAAGATTAAAATAAATACTTTGATCGCTAAGAAAGAAAAGCAAATTGAACTGCTAAAAGAGAAGCGGGCGGCGGTTATTACCAGAGCGGTGACGAAGGGGCTTGATCCCAATGTGCCCATGAAGGATTCGGGCGTTGAGTGGTTGGGGGAGATACCTGTGCATTGGGAAGCAAAAAAGATAAAGCGTTTAACTGCGGTTAAAAGAGGTGCATCCCCACGTCCAATTGATGACCCTAAATATTTTGACATTGATGGCGAATTTGCTTGGGTCAGGATAAGCGATGTATCTGCAAGTGACAAATACCTGGAATCAACAGAACAGCAATTATCAAGCCTTGGAAGTTCCTTAAGTATAAAACAAAATCCTGGAGACCTATTTTTAAGTATTGCTGCAACTGTTGGCAAACCCATAATAAGTAAAATCAAATGCTGTATTCATGATGGTTTTGTCTGGTTCCCAAATCTGAAATTAAATAGAGAGTATTTATATTATATGTTTGAAACCGGGTCTCCTTTCCACGGCCTTGGGAAATTAGGCACGCAGCTCAATTTAAACACAGACACAATTGGTGACATATTTATACCACTTCCTCCAACTTCAGAAATTGAAGCAATAGTTAAATACATTAGTACGGAAGCAATGCGAATTGATTTAGTAATAAGCAAAATCAAATCCAGTATCGATAAGCTAAAAGAATACCGCACGGCGCTGATCTCCGCAGCCGTCACGGGCAAGATTGACGTCAGGGGAGAGTGAAATGGCCAGGATATCCGAGAAAAAACTGGAAGACGAGATTGAAAAGGCTCTGGTTAAAAAGAAGCCAGTGGTAGGTAAAGGTGTCGATCTGAGCGGTGAACGGGGTGTGCGCTATGTAGAGGGGATACCGGGCGGATTCGTAAAGCAAAGGCCAGAAAATTACGACCGGGTACTGTGCCTTGATCCGCAGATGGCCATTGCCTTTATTTACGCCACGCAACCCGAAGAGTGGGAAAAGCTAAAGAAATACCATGGCAACGAAATCAAGGAGAAATTCCTCAAACGGCTGAGCGCAGAGGTAGACAAAAGGGGTACGCTGGATGTTCTGCGCAAGGGCATCAAGGATTCAGGCTGCAAGTTCCAGATGGCATATTTCCGGCCATCCAGCGGACTAAACCCAAAACTTCAGAAATTGTACGAGGCCAACTTCTTCTCATTTATCCGTCAATTCAATTACAGCCAAAATAATGAAAACAGTATAGATCTGGCCATATTCATCAACGGTCTGCCAATCTTCACGGCGGAACTTAAGAATCCTCTTACCGGGCAGAATGTAGATAATGCCATGCACCAGTACCGCTATGACCGCGACCCCAAAGAGCCATTCTTTTTATTTGGACGCTGCCTGGCGCAGTTTGCGGTCGACCCTGACCTGGTATATATGACAACCATGCTGGAAGGCCCTGCCACGAACTTTCTGCCCTTCAACCAGGGATGCTATGGAGGGGCGGGCAACCCGCCTGCCATGGAAGGATATGGAACCCGTTACCTCTGGGAGAAGATCTGGTCCAAGGACAGCATACTGAATTTGATACAGCAGTTTACTCATGTCGTTGAATTGGAGGATGATGAAGGCAAAAAGACGGGCAAGCGTGCCCTGATATTCCCGCGCTACCATCAGCTTGATTGTGTGAGAAGGCTGGTATCCCACGCCAGGGCCAACGGCGCCGGACAGAGATACCTGATCGAACACAGTGCCGGCAGCGGAAAGAGCAACTCAATTGCCTGGCTGGCGCACCAGCTGTCAATACTGCACGATGATAAAGACAAACGTGTTTTCGACTCGATAATCGTCATCACTGACCGCAAGATACTGGATAGGCAAATCCAGCATACGATAAAACAGTTCGAGCAAACCGCAGGAATAGTAGAAAACATTGACAGGACGTCCAGGCAGCTCAAAGAGGCGCTGGAGAGTGGGAAAACTATCATAGTAAGTACCCTGCAAAAGTATCCCATGATCGCCTCGCAAGTCACGGGACTGCCCGGCAAACGGTTTGCGCTGATAATTGATGAGGCCCACTCGTCTCAGACAGGCGAAAGCAAGAAAAGCCTGCACACGGTGCTGGCAACCAGCAGCCTGGAGGATGCAGAGAAAAAGGACGCGGCTGAAGCTGCTGATGCAGAAGATATCATCATAGACCAGATGAAAGCCCGGGGACACCAAAAAAATGTGAGCACGTTTGCCTTTACTGCAACTCCCAAGCCCAAAACGCTGGAACTATTCGGAACCAGGACGCCGGATGGCCGGTTTGAGCCTTTCAGCATATACAGCATGCGCCAGGCGATAGAAGAAAAATTCATACTGGACGTGCTGCAGAACTACGTCAACTACAGGGTTTACTGGAAGCTGCTGAAGAAAATTGAAGACGATCCCAAGTACGACCGCAAAAAGGCCACTTATCTATTGCGTTCCTTCATCGACATGCACGAACACGCCATAAACAAGAAAGTGGAAGTCATCATGGAGCACTTCCATAATAACGTGCGGAGGCGCATCAACGGGAAGGCCAAGGCGATGATTGTTACCAGGTCGCGGCTGCATGCGGTGCGGTATAAAATCGCCGTGGATAAATACCTGCAAGAGCACGGACATAAATATAAGACGTTAGTGGCGTTTTCCAGCGATGTCAATGACGGCGGCGTTAAATACACGGAAGAAAATATGAATAAAATCCGGGAGTCTGAGACAGCAGCGACCCTCAAGCAGGATGATTACCGTATCTTAATCGTAGCCTATAAATTCCAGACCGGCTTCGACCAGCCGCTGCTGCATACGATGTACGTCGATCAGAAGCTGGAGGGAATACGGGCAGTGCAGACACTATCGAGACTGAACAGGATCTGCCCTCCCTATAAAACAGAGACGACTGTGCTCGATTTCGTGAACACTGCGGATGATATCCAGAAGGCATTCCAGCCGTATTATGAAAAGACTATACTTTCCGAGGGCACCGACCCTAACCAGCTTTATGATATTGAGAGCAAGCTGGAGAATATGCATCTATATACGAAGGTGGACGTCCAGAAATTTGCGGAAGTTTACTTTGATCCGAAGGCCAGGCAAGACCAAGTTTACGCGGCTCTTCAAAAAACCATGGAGAGTTACAAGACAGTAGACAAAGAGGAGCGGGTGGAATTCAGGGGCAACCTGGTAGATTATGTGCGGCTTTATTCGTTCCTGTCGCAAATATTGACATTTGCAGACCCTGATCTCGAAAAGCTGTACCATTTCTGCAGGCTGCTGCTCAAATACATCCAAGTGGAAAAAGAAAAGCTGCCGGTGGAGATTCAGCAGAACATCGATATGGACTCATACAGGATAGAAAAGATCAGGAATGGTAAGATAGAGCTGGAGCGAGGTAACGGAAAAGTTGCAGCGGCGGCGCCTGAGAGCTTGCACATAATACCGATGGAAGAATTGGAGCCGCTTTCGCAAATCATCAAGGAACTTAACGAGAAGTTCGGCACTAATTTCAGTGACGAAGACAAGGTTTTCATTGCCCAGTTGGAAGAAAAACTCAAACAAGACGAAGCGCTAAGGATGAGCATCCAGAGCAATACCAAAGAAAATGCCCGGCTGACCTTTAACCATGTGGTCACTGACAGACTACAAGATATGGTTGAAACTAATTTTAAGTTCTATAAGCGTATAACTGACGACGAGCAAGCGGGAAAACACTTCCTCGACTGGCTATTTGAGAAGTTTTTAAAGGATAACGCTTGATATCATCTAAAGGAAGGTCAGCAATATACTATTTCGCTTATGCTTCCAATATGAGCCGCAAGCAGATGGCCGAGCGCTGCC
>CAYVBI010000083.1:0-8574 GCA_964448985.1 uncultured Dehalococcoidales bacterium | reverse complement strand
GGTAACGGTGGCTCCCTATATCGGCAGCACTTATTACACCAGCAGCACCTATTCCGGCACAACCGCAACAGCATCCACTACCGATCAGGCCAGCACCGCCGGCAGCAGTAACGGGACGTTATCCTGGTGGCTGCCGTATTTACTACTAGTTGCGCTGCTGGCCGCCGCCACCATAATAATAGTCATTCTCCTGCTGAGGAAACCTGCTGCGCAGGCCGTTTCTTACAGCAGCGCACGTGCCGGTACAATGCCGGCTGTCACTTCACCCGTAGCCACGTTGCCGGCAACAGGCTCTCCTAAAACTACGCCGGTATCTGTTGGTCCGCAGGCAAAATTCGTTGCCCCCAACGGAAGCGAGCTTTCGCTGGCAGGTGACGGCAGCCCCCTGGGACGCAGGGATTTCCAATCCATGGTTGCCCCTGACAAGGCTGACCTGATATCCAGACAACATATCACGGTCAGCTATGAAAACGGCCAGTATTATATCGAGGACCGGGGCAGCACCAACGGCACCAGGCTGAACGGGTCCTCCATCAAGGGCACGGGCAGGCAGGCGCTTAAAGACGGTGACACCATCGATCTTGCAGGTGCGCTCAGCTTCGTGTTCAGGTCTTAACCGTCAAATCAAAGGCCGGCGCCCATGCGGGGCGCCGGCCTTTTTCAATCCGTTCTCCGTACCGCTATCGCCCTTGTTCGTAGAATTGCTTCACCGCTGCTTCCATATCTTTTTTGTTACCGAATCCACCGCTCTTGTAATCCCTTATGACCGACCCCGTATCCAGAAAGAGCGCTGAGGGTATGGTCCTGAACTGGCAACCGCTGGCCAGCTTCGCAGTCGGATCTATGTAAACGGGAATGACCAGTCCGTATTTTTTAATCCATTCCTCGACATCGGCTTTCTTTTCGCTGCTCGCTACCATGAACATCACCATGTCGGTGCCCTTCGGCCAGTCGCGGTATACATCGTTGAGGAAAAGCGCCTGCTGCATGCAGTTCGGACAGGTGGTCTTGGTAAAGACCATAAATACCTTCTTGCCCGCGATATCCTTGTTGGTAAAATCCTCCCCCTGGAGTGTTTTAAAGGCGAAATCAAATATCCTGCAATTTAACTTGCAGCCGACCGGTGAGGTCGGCGGCGTGCTAAAGGGACTCAGGGCCTGTTGCACAGATTCATCAAAATCGGTCTCAGACTTGATGCTCACGCTGTAGCGCGTCTCCGGTTTCAGGCCGTTCAGTCTGAATTTATGTTCGTACACGAAACTGTTATCTGATTCGTTGTCGGATTCGGTCTCTTTACCCTCCCTGTAGTTAACCGCGCCGGTGGCCGGTTTGCTGGTAATCCACCTTACCGACGCGGCTGTGCTGGTCACATCGTAGACGTCGACATTTGATATCGTGAATTCGCCCGCCTGCGCTCCGGCCGCCGTGGTCATCAGCGTATATCCCTTTGAAGCCACAGCGTTGCCGCAACAATCGACTGAAAGCACGCGAAAATAATAGGTCGTTTTAGGCACCAACCCCTGCAGCATCGCTGCATGCGTGGTCAGCATGACAGTGTCCAGGGCCGTCTTGTTGCCGTACGAGTCTCTTAACCCGAATTCGACCTGGCCGGTTGCCGGCCGGTTGGTCTGCCAGGATATCACCGCGCGGTCACTGAAGACGGAGGGAGGATCGACCGGAGCGATAGCAAGCGGATCGGCCTCTGCTTCCTTGGCCTGATCCAGCACTGTTTGTATCTCGTTGGATGTCAGCGCATACCCTTCTCTCCCCGGCTGGCCGGCATTCCAGGAAACCATGCCCACCAGCTCACCCGCCTTGTTCAATACGGCGCTTCCTGCCATCGACGGGTCCAGGGCAGCGTTGTTCTGCAAATAGGTAATCCCCTCTTCTTTGGGCAGTGAAGTCACGTTGCCCTTTGACTCCGCCGGAACGGGATCGCCGGGCTTGAATCCCCACACAGTCACCTCATCCCAGTGGTGCATTAGATCCGAATCTCCCAGTAAGGCCGGTTTGAGATCAGGCGCTTCAATTTTAAGCAGGGCCAGGTCTCTGGCGCTGTCGCTACAGATCAAACGGCCCTCATAGCTCTGCCCGGGTTTAAGCTCGATCGATAGAGCGCCGGAGCTGCCCAAAGCGCTATTGCCGGTCACGATATAGCCGGCCTGATCAACGATTATACCGTTGACGACCGCGTTATCAGCCTGCACTTTTACCAGTGAAGCAACGATGGCAGGACTGCTGCAGGCGCTTAGCATCGCTGTCATGACAATAACTGGCAGTATTAAGAGCCGGGCCACCATATTTCGCATATGATTTATTGTTATCATGTTTAGTCAGCGGCCTATTTAATGGGAACGCCGCCTGTATCCAATTTAGGCCTGACCACATTATCCATGAGATTTCCGATGCGTGCGTTCATGACTTTTTTCATCTCGCCTACGATACCCCTGCCCTTATTCAGGCTTTTTGCGAAGGCCACTGCCTCTTTAACAGTCTCATCGGACGAGGGGCAGGCCTTGCGGACAACGTTGATTTTTTCCAGCTCCGCAGCGGTGTAGCGTTTCCCGGTCAGTTGTGCTTCGCGTACTTTAGTTAAGGGCAAGGTCCTCTTGATCAGAGCATCCATATACGGCAGGAATGGGATATTGAGATCGACTTCCGGTAAACACAGGAAGCCGCGGTCGGCGCGCATGTAAAGAAAATCGAAGGAGCAGGCCAGTATGGCGCCACCTGCGAACGCATGGCCGGTCAGCGCAGCCACCGTGATCATAGGATAGAAAGTAATTCGCCTGTACACCGTGTCCTGCGTCTCGAAGAATTTCTCCACGTCGGGGTCCTTGCGGCCGATCGCTGGCACCAGCCAGTCGAGGTCCATGCCGTTGCACCAGATCTTTTCGTCGGCGGATCTCACTACAAGCGCGTTGACGGCGGTCTTCTTTTCGATATCGTCCAGGGCTTTAAGTAACTCGTTGCAAAAGCCCATGTTGAACCTGTTCTCACCGTTCTTCATGGTGAGCAACGCGATGTTTTCGTCAACGCTCCATTCGACTAAAGACATGGGGATACCTCCGTAATTAAGTTATTTGGCGGCCGCCCTGTGGGAGGGCGCCCTTTGAGGCGGCGCTAACTATTATATAACGATGCAGTGAACCAGTACAGTATATTGCTAAATCCAGCAAATTTGTGCACAATAAGCAGGCTTCATCTCTCAATATGAAATCCACTCAGGGGGCTTTATATGAATGATCTCATGGTCATCGGCGCAGGCTTTATGGGCGGAGGCATCGCCCAGGTGGCTGCGCAGGCGGGCTACAAGGTCTACCTGCAGGACACGAATCCGGAGGCGATCACAAGAAGCCTGGCGCAGATCAAGTGGTCGACCGAGAAGCTTGCGTCTAAAGGCAGGATCAGTGAAAGCGCCCGGGCGGTGCAGGACAGGATCACCGCCGTCAATGACCTCTCTGCAGCCCCCCGCTGCCAATGGGTTATTGAAGCCGTCTTCGAGGACGAGAATATGAAAAAAGAGCTGTTCAGGGAACTGGACGCCTCCTGCCCAATTGAGACCATCCTGGCTTCCAACACTTCCAGCATCCCCATTACCCGCCTGGCTTCACTGACAAAGCATCCGGAAAGGGTGGTCGGCCTGCATTTCTTCGGCCCGGTGCCCATGATGAGGCTGGTCGAGGTCATTAAAGGCGAAAAGACCTCGGATGAGGTATTCAAAAAGAGCGTTGATTTCATAGCTTCTCTAGGCCAGTACCCGGTCAAGGTCATGAAGGATATACCCGGCTTCATCATGAACCGCGTGAGCGGTGTTGCCTTCCGGGAGGCGCTGTCGCTGGTGGAGAACGGTATCGCATCGGTGGAAGACGTCGACAAAGGCATGCGTTACGGCTTCAACTGGAATATCGGACCCTTCGAGATCGCCGACAACGCGGGCATCGATACCTACGTGCGCGTCGGCAAATCCTTCGCCGCGCTGGGCGCTTCGGATATCGCAGCATCATCGCCGCTGATGGAAAAAATGCTCAAGGCCGGAAGGCTGGGGCGCAAGGTCGGCAAAGGCTTCTACGATTACTCGCCCGACGGTAAGATGACACCCTTCGACGTAACCGAACTATAGTTCGATCGTCAGCCCTTCGTATCCGACCTCCAGTTCCATCTCGAGCTGCTTGCCGGCCGCGGCAATCTCCTCGCGCACCTCATCTTCGTATGCCACAGGTACATGGCTGACGATCACCCGGGGCAGGTAGCCTCTGGCCTTGCGGAACTCCGCGAGCTCCTGCCCCAGCAGCCCGGGGGTCATGTGACGCAGTCTCTCCATCTCTTCCTGCACGCGGTTCAACCCCGTGACCTCGATGACAATCAGGTCCGGTGCTATACGCTCCCAGCACCCTGCCAGGCCCGGCCCCGTATCACCCGCATAAAAGATGCTCTTGCCGTTTTCCTCTTTGACGAGGTAACCGACCGCCGGTACGGTGTGGCTGACCGGCAGGGGCAGCACTTCCAGGTTTTGCATAAGCAGAGGTTGAAATAATGCAATGGGCTTTAGCTTCAGGCGCGGGTTCTCCGCAGAAGGCCAGCAGGTATAATCGCGGTACATCTTGCCGTCCAGCAAGTAAAGGTAAACCACTTCGAGCGTGTCGCGCAGGCCGTAAACATCAATCGTTGAAGGAGGCAGGCTATTATTAGCTCCCAGCATAATCAGGTCCTTGCAGTGATCGAAGTGATGGTGCGTGAGGAATACGGCCTTTATCTGCTGTTGTCTTTCCAGCGGCAGCGATGCGGTCAGGCCGCCTGCATCCAGCGCCATCACATCATCCACCAGCACAGATGGGAGTCGGGCCTTGTCGGTTTCCGTGTTGTGCGCGCCCAGTATTTCGATTTTCATGCTCTTACTCCATCCCGTAATAGCGGGAGTTAACAGCAAGCAGAGGTCAACCTGTTATGGCATAGTAGATTACCATGTAGTGTAATACTGCGCCTGCGATGACCAGCAGGTGGAATATCTCGTGAAAGCCGAAGACGCCGGGAATAGGATTCGGCTTTTTAAGCGCATAGAAAACCGCCCCAAGGGTATAGGCAACGCCACCGGCTAATAGCAGCAAGAGCGACTGGAGCGGCATGGTCGACAGCAAAGGACCCCATATAAGAGGTACCAATAACATCCAGCCCATTACGACGTAGATCACCGTGGTCAGCCAGCGCGGGCCGTGGATATAAACGAGCTTGAAGACAAATCCCAGGATGACAAGCAGCCATTGCGCGCCGATTATGCCCCAGCGCCACCAGCCATCCAGGTAGATATAGCTTATAGGTGTATACGTGCCGGCTATCATGAAGAAGATCGCTATATGGTCGAGCCGCCGCCACGGGTTGCGCTCATCTTCACCCGCCTTCTGCCCGTGGTAGATGGCGCTGCAGGTAAAGATGAAGATGGCGCTCAGACTGTATATGCTGGAAAGGACGACCTTCGTCATTGAGCCGGAAGAGTAGCACAGCAGCACTATGTAGCCCGCCAGCGATGCCACGGCGCCCAGCAGGTGGGAATAGAAATTCACCAGGTCGGATCTTTGAAATGCCATATTAACCCCTTTTATTGTCCGGTCCACGGCCGCAGCCTGGGTATCCAGCGAGGTACGTTCTGCTTATATACCAGGTATTCCTCGCCGAACCTCCTGGCCAGTCCGGGCTCCTCCGAATATATGAAATAAATATGATTGATGATGAGAAACAGCAGGAACAAGATAAATATGCCGACCGAGCCGAAGGCCACAGATTCGCCCAACATCGTTATCAGCACGCCGCTGATCATGGGGTTGCGCACGTGGCGGTAGGGGCCGATAATCACCAGTTTTTTAGTGGGAGACCAGGGCGCCAGCGTGCCCTTGCCGATGTTGATGAAAAGCCAGATGGTAATGGAAAGGTAGTACAATCCGGTCCCCATCAGCAGCGCACCCGCCAGCACTATCACGGCATCCCAGGGCAATCCCAGCCCCCAGCCTATTTTAAAGCCGGTCGCCCACAGTATAGCGACCGGTATGATTAGCAGCGCCGTAACAGGCAGGATAAACGATTTGACCTGGTTGATTGCCGGCTCCTTCACACTAAACCTCTCGCATACCTGATTTTATCCAATGATAGCATTAAATTGGGATATCCCGCATGATACAATAAATCCGTGAAGACCGACGTCATCTACTGCGGCGATTGCCTGGTGAAACTGAGGGACATGGCCTCAGAAAGCATCGACCTGATTTATATCGATCCTCCTTTCAATTCCAACCGCAACTACAGCAACTCCTCAAAGGCAAAAGACGAGAGGCGCTTCGACGACAAATTTAACGGCGTCAGTGCATATCTACGCTATATGAAGCCTCGTATCAAGGAACTGCACCGCGTTTTGAAGCCGGCGGGGAGCTTCTACTACCACTGCGACTGGCACGCGTCGCACTACGTCAAGGTGCTGCTGGATAGCCCTGACCTGTTCGGCTACGCCAATTTTCAGAACGAAATAGTCTGGTGTTACAGATCGGGGGGCGCCAGCCCGCGCAAGCGCTTCTCGCGCAAGCACGACATCATCCTCTTCTACTCCAAAACAGGCGATTATGTTTTCAACGGGCTGCGGGAGAAATCATACAACCGCGGCCTCAAGCCCTACAGGTTCCAGGGCGTGGAAGAATATCGCGATGACGCCGGCTGGTATACGCAGGTCGGTATGAAAGATTACTGGGAGATAAATATGGTAGGCAGGACCAGCCGCGAGCGGCTGGACTATCCCACGCAGAAGCCCCTGGCCTTACTTGAAAGAATAGTCTCAGCCAGCAGCAAGGAGGGGGATGTCGTACTGGACGCCTTTTGCGGCAGCGGCACGACACTGGCCGCCGCCCATAAGCTGGGCCGCAGGTGGATCGGCATCGACATCTCACAGGCTGCCTGCAAACTGGCCGCTGACCGCCTGGACAGGCTGCGCCTATAGCTTACTGGCTTCCCTGATTACAGCATCGGGGCGGTCGGTCATGATGACGTCTATCCCGCAGCTCAAAGCCCGCCGCATGATTTCCTCATCCCCGCCGTCCCAGACGAATACCAGGTCGCCCCTGGCATGCGCCTCCTTCACCAGGCCGCCCGTTACCATGTTGGCGGGTACCTGAGTAAAACCGGCAGTCCCGGCTGAGACAACCTTATGCCCGCTATCTTTGGGCTCGCCGATAACGGCGCGGGGAAACTCCGGCGCCAGCACAGCGAGCTTTTCAATCAGGGCGGCATCGAAAGAAACCAGCACAATCCATGCTTTATCGACATAGCGGCGCAGTATGGCCAATAACTTCTCCAGGGACTTCACCTTCTTTAGCTCCACCAGCAGCACTAGCCCCCTGCCCAGCACATCCAGCGCTTCCTGAAGCTCAGGTATACGGTAGCCGCCCTCAACCCTGCATACAGCCACCTCGTCCAATGAAAGGCTGCCGATGTTGCGATTACCCAGATCAGCATCATGGTGGATGATGAATTGACCGTCCGCGGTCTCCTGCACGTCGAACTCAACCCCATCCACCCCGAGATCCAGGGCGGCCCTGAAAGCCTCGATGGTATTTTCGGGGAAGTCCCTGTGAAAGCCGCGGTGGGCGATGACCACAGTCTTGCGCATACTAACCATCGAGCATGGCCACGGCGTCCATCTCCACCAGGGCGTCTTTGCTCAGCAGGTCCTGGACCACGATTCCGGTGGAGGCAGGGAAGCTGGCGCCGAAGAACTCCCGCCTGACGGCGGTCGTGCCTTTATACCCTTCCTTGGTACGTATATAATCGCATGTCCAGACCACGTCGTCGAAAGTGGCGCCCGCCGCGTCCAGTATCATCTTCATCTTTAAGTAGATCGTCCTGTACTGCTGCACGATATCGCCCTTGATAACGAGCTTGCCCGTCTGCAGGTCGATCTCGGTGGCATCGGTGCCCGAGATATAGAGCATGTTGCCCCTTCGCACGGCCGGCGCAAAGGTCAGGTGCTCGTAAATCTCCCAGCCTTTGGGGATAATTGCCTGCCTCTTGCTCATAGCTTCCTCCGCCGATCAATAATTATGATTATTTCGAATGGGCCGGCCTGGGTGTATCGGTCAACCGCTGGATAAGGTCCGGCGTCTCTTTCTGTCCCATCCCGTAGCTGATGAGCAGCGCCAGCCTGTCGAGCATAGGCTTTGCGCCGTCCAGGTCACCCCTCTCTAAAAGAGGCAGTGCTTTCTCCAGGAGTTGTGTCTCCTCGTTGAGCTGGCAGGCAAACCCGCCCAGGTTGCCGCAGCAGGGCGCAATGACCTCGGACCGCCACAGGTGCGCCTGTTTTATATCCAGCATCCTGCGCAAAACGTCGATACCCTCGCCCCTTGTCGCCGGATCGCCCAGCTTATCCCTGGCTGCGTTAAATGTGTCTATATTTATCATCATCATAGCTGCACCGCCTGCTACTATTTTACAGCCTTTACTCAATGCTTAAAATGCCTCACGCCGGTGAAGACCATGGCCATGCCGTGTTTATCGGCCGCCTCGATGGACTGCTGGTCTCTGATCGATCCTCCGACC
>CAYVBI010000082.1:0-8667 GCA_964448985.1 uncultured Dehalococcoidales bacterium | reverse complement strand
AGCGTCTGACTGGCAGTCAGAAGGTAAGGGGTTCGAATCCCCTCAGCTCCACCAGCCAATTTAGATAATAATATAACTACTAATTAGCTACAATTTAACCTGTTAAAAGCGAAATCACCCTCATTTTAGCTTCATCTGTTAGAATTATTATTACAATTGACCAAACATAGGTATGGATGTTAATCCATAATGAAAAACATAGGTCTAAAGTGACTGTGAATATTGCTTAATGCTAAATAGGTACTGTCATTGTATATGACTAGTACTTATCCCGTCTAACACCCTTCCACGGCCCTGGTGTTTTTTTCTCCGCAAGACGGTTACCATGTTCATCATATTTTACCCATGAGCCAGAGGAATCCTGCCTTTGCGTTCTCTCGCGTTGTGCACCTTTCATATATCCTTTACTATCTGCGTCAGTGGTTCGCTTTTTTCTTGTTGCCATGCCATCGCCTCCGTCAGCACAAATAAAAACAAGTTCCATGCACGGCTACAATCATAATATCAAATTTGTGCACATGCTTCCATTGGATATTCTATCTCTTACATCGTTCAAGAATATTTCTGTATAGATGAGAAAAGGTTGTTTACAGGTAAATCACTCCTGCTAGATGACGTAATCATCGATACGTATGTTCATCCATGATAAAAAATATTGAGTGAAATGTTTGGCAATCCCTTATATAACCCTGAAACCTGACTAGATCGTTTATCTAATTTTTGACATTAGCCAATTGACCAATCCCAAATGGACAACCATTTCTGAAAGCCGGTTGGGGAGAATTAATTCGATATTCCGTAGCTGTTTCTGAATTTCTGATAATTTCTTATCGGGTGAGTGAACAACGAAATAGAGTTTTCTATGTAATTGTGGATTAAACTGTGATACATAGTATTCAAATTCCTTCCAGCTTGCTTGCGATTTTATTTGAACTTGGTATTTATCTCCTGTAATTGGGTCTTCAAGTTCTAGATCGGTGAACTTCATTGTGCCACCAACCATTGAGGTACGCCGCCATCCAGACTCTCTGAAAATCAAGTCAACAAAAGTTTCAAAATCCTTCCAATGCAGTTTTCTGACGCCTTTCTCGACACTATTAACCAATGCCTTTTCACATTTAGCAATATCATTATATTCATAGCTTGGTACAGCATTAATGCTCCGCTTGAGAGTATCCAATTCTCTAACTTTGCATACTGTTCCACGGAAAGCTTGATACTTTGACAAAACTCCAGGAAGGTTATTAATTTCAAGTATATTCCCTCGAATATCTTGATTTGACCATTTATCAATTACTTGCCGATACTTTGATTTATCGTCTTGAAAGATTTCTTTAGGTCCCAATTTACACCAATACATTGTCCCCTGAAAAAAAGTAATCCATAAGTCCTCAGAATTAGATTCGGTTATCAACCACAGTGCATTGAAGTCTCTTGTGGCTATTCCTTTATGCTTAGACTCATGGAGAAGTTGTTCCCTGATCTTTTCCCAATCTCCACGATTTATATCTTGGACATCTTGGTGGCCCCAACCTAGTCGTAACTTAGACTCGGTTATACTAGATTGCTCCCATTTTCCTCCGCGACCGAGTTTGATATAATATGCTTTCTTGAAATTGACTTGCTTCATTACCTTTCCATTACCAGTAAAACCAGCCCCATCAGAGACTAGGTTGTGGTACTGATGTGCCTCAACAATTGTACCACCTTCTGATATTGATTCACTTGCCGCCAGCCACATCAAAGAATGATATCAAAACAGAAACAATTTGAAGTTATTATCGAACCTAATGGCATTGTGATTAGCTTTTAAGATTTTCATTTTTCCCAGGAGGTAAGAGTTTAACCAGGATATCACGTAGTTCTTCGGGTAGGGCGTCGTCCTTATAACGGAAATCCGCGGAGTATTTCGGTAAATTTATGCGTATAAAAGCCTCTAGCATTTTGTGAAGTCTCCCCGCAGACATCCAAAAACGGCGGGTATTGAATTTACTTTCGCTCAGTTCATCTAGCATATTCTCTTTCGATATAGTTTCAAGCCATCCTTGGACCTTTTGTATATCTAACAGTATTATATCTAATTTATCCACTATGCTTGCAGGTAAATCTTCTACCCGTGGTTCAGCATAACGGAATCTTTCTTTTAGGCGAGCACGCTCATATATTTCGAGGGCAGATTTGCTCGGGAATTCAATAGCTGCCTGAATGAATTTTGTTGTTACAAATCTGTTACTTAAATTATTTTCTTCGATAAATGAAGCTAGTTCTTCTTGGCGCTTGGTGTTAGATATACGTCCCAATGTCATTGCGATAGTATAATCCAAGCTGCCCTTTTCGAAAGAATTTTGCAGTTTCTTCGACAGTTGCTTTACCCGCATACGTTCTCTCAGAACTTGCAAGGGTATGCCCAGCATCTTAGCTGCATGTGGCCATTTGTTTGTATCATCGTAGCAGTTTAGTGCGCGGAGTCCTTGCTCAAGGGCGTTTATTTCTTCTGGGAATCCCAGGGTCTTGGTCTGCATTAATCTGGAGACCTTTTTAACTAAAAGATCATTGCTTGAAGGCCGGGGGATCACGATGGCCTTTAATTCTCCAAGTCTGGCCAGCTTTGCTGCTCTCCATCGCCGTTCGCCGTCAAAAAGATCATATGTACCATCATCTCGTAGAAACACTTGAATAGGATCGGTTTGCCCTAACTCGATTAGATTATCTGCAAGTGCGCGGATTTCTTGCTCGTCGAAAACTTGTCTCAAATTTTCAGGATCGGGCACGATGTTTTTCACTGATATGAGGATTATTTTATCCATTAAAGAACTCCTCTTATTCTTAATAATGATTCTACGTCTTGCCCCAATTGCGCAGTAGATCCCTGCAGAGCCTTCACGTCGTGCCTAACCCGTTTAATCTGTCTGTTTATTAAACGAGCACGCGGATCATTCTCTAATATCTCCAGATTTTCGTCTGCAAGACCGGCGCCAAAGTACATCAAACCTAAGCGAGGGCTTATTATTTTGAGGTGATCCAATTCTGCTTCTATTTCGCTGGCCGCCTGACCATTTCCACTCATCAGAGCAACCATTTTGCGTGCCTCAATATCAAGGACTTGCATTCTGGTTAGCGTCTGCGTTCTGGTTTCCCAGTCTTTATAATATCTATCATAAGACTCATAGCTTACAGCGGCATCAATTATTCGTACGACGTCGCGGCCGCACATCTTTGCCACTGCCATATAAATCCAATCATTGGGAGGGCGTCGTCTTGTACGTATCCAGATCCAACCTGGTTCTTTCCCGTTGAACTTCTTATTGCAATATTCAACGGATCGCTTTACCTCTTCCCGTTCATAATCAATGGAAGTAGATGGGAGGCTACCTCCATAAATTTCATTAATTACCTCATCTATTGTTAGGCCATAGGCATTGTTCTCAAGGGTATCTGCAACACGTTTTGCGTGGTCGGAGCGGTCTTTACCCACACGAGGTGCTAGGTAACTTGTAACCATAAGAATTACCTCCTGATCTCCTTTTTGCTCGTCATTATCTGTGCTAACAGAAGTATCAGCATCAGAGGCAGGTATCGCATTATTTACTGCGGGTGCCCCTCCAGCTTATCGATGAACGCATCTCTCTGCTCTAGTAATTTACTAAGCTTTCTTTTTAAAACAGCGATAGCCGTATTAGGATCAATATTGTCAGGAAAACTGAATGTAGAATAGTGCCCCAGGAGTCGGTCACGCAACATCGTAAGGTTGTTCTGGGTCACCTGAATATCTATCTCTACCGATTCCAGTATGAACTTGGTCCTTTCAATTTCACGTTCTTGAGCCACAGTCAAGGCTCCGTATTGTTTTTCATCATGATATTTTGAATGAGAGATTATGCTGTGATCCGTATTTATTTGGCTGGCTCCGCTGTTTCCCCATTCAGACAGACCGTATACACCCCGTCTTATCTTTTTAAAGCGTTTATCCCGATTAATCCTCACTACAAGGTTGGCCACAGAAGCGTTACCTGTCATGTGAAAAAGTTCAGCTTGCAATGTGCGATAAATTTCCATGTAGTGAAGGGGGTGTCGCGCGTTTTTCAGGATATAGTATGCCGACTCCAATATCGGTATACCTTGGCTCACCCAACGGCCATCAGACCGAGGTGCCGATAACATTCCTTTAAGAGCAGTGTATTCCTTGTCGAGCATCGTAATTTGCTCTTGAATGAGTACAATCTGCTCCTGCAAGGCCGCTCTTTCAAGCTCAATTTCACCCAGCCTTCGGACGCTGTCTTCTTTTAACAACATAAGCCTAACTCTGTTATAAATAGTTTATAAACTATTTGTAACATATATATATTGGTACGTCAAACATCGACCAAAGATCGTATTTTTATCTTCAGCCATGCTGAAATCAATGATACAGATGATAAATGCCACACGACCAGCGATCACTCATCAATAAAATATAAGCGAATTCGATTAATTTAATAACAGCATTAAACCCAATCTAGTGGTATTAAAGCGTGTTCAGCAGTCCATGGTTGTTCTACTAATGCTTTTTGATACGCATCATTAGGTAAATTGGCATGCTCTAGTATGATAACTTGATGGTTAGGTGCTGCCGCTTTGCAAAAATCAAATATAAGATCAAACATCCTGCCTACCGCGACAAGGTCAGCATTTGATTGCAGAGTTTCTTCAGTTGTTCCATCGAGAGAGATATAAGGATGAGTTGGTGAAACAAAGTAAACTTGACTTGGTTGATCGAGGATAATAAAACGTGGTACAGGTCTATTATCAGCGATGAAAAGGCTGTGAAGTGCTAACAAGGCAATGAGATGACACCCTAGCCAGTTCTCGCCGCCACCTATATGTTGCATCGTTATTGGTCGACCTGGACGATCGATAGCAACTGTAAGATGCCTGATATCCATACGGAATGGCCATTCACTATGCTCCAATTGCAACTGCTTTGCCCATTGACTCATTTTAGTACTAATTCTATTGAGCACTGATGCTTGTTGCTCTTCAACATCGATATCTCGATCAGCTAGACGATTAAGCAAATTATCGACTTCATACTTAGCTATATCAAGAGCTGTTTGGAGAGAATCATTATTATCAATGAAGTCAACTGAATCCAAGTATAGGCTGATCCGTCCGACAACACGAGCAATTCGTGCATTATTATTGCGCAACTTATCGGCCTCATTCTGCTCAGCGACGACTGCCTCTAACGCAAACTCCTTATCAGTTATCTGTTGCTGGATTTCCGCTCTCTTAGATTTCAGCGAATCAATGTGTTCTTGAAGACGCGGGGACTCGCTTTTAACGGTCACTAGCTCATCATTAAGTTTCTTAAGCCCCTTACGTATCTCGGAAACAGCAGGTGGTGGCGAAGATACAGCAGAATTACACAAAGGGCATCTGTCATCAGCAGGTGTTTCTGCAGGGAAGATATTCACGGACTTGAGTCTTATCACTTGCTCTCCTGCTTCTGAGAAATATCCATCTGAATCACGGAGATAAGACTTCGTTATATCAATTTGGCTCTTTATCTGGCGAGAAGATACTTTAAGATCTTGGATTTCGTCTCTTAATGCCGGGGCTCTCTCATCTTCTGTTTGGGACATATCGATCGGTTCCCATTTTAGAATGGAATGTAACGCAGAAATTATCTCACCACTAGTCTGGAATGTTGATTCTGATGGTATCAAGCCCACCTGTTGTGCTTCTTCAACGAGACTTTTTCCGCGTTTGAGTCTGTCACTTATAATGGAATTAGCTTCATCCAAGTCCCGCTGCGCTGATTTAAGCGAACGACGTGCTATACGAAGTTCTTGTTCTATGCGGATATATTCTTCCTCAGCAAAACCTAGGAAAAATGGCAACGTGTCCTTAATAGTTTGTGGGATGTATTCTTCTATTTGACGATGAAATAAGCTATCCTTATTCGCTATCAAACTTTGATCTTGATAAAGGTAATATGAGGTATGCCTCAAATCTACTTCTAGCGGAGGTTTTAGCTTTGTCTCTTCGATGACGTTATTCTCGGACTTAATGCCTATAAGGCTAGAAAGAGAAGTGATCACCTCTGCATCAGTTGAATTGATGGCTAATTGGTCCAAACTGGGTGGGGATATTTTTGAACCTATCTGGTAATGGGCAGCACTTTGAGAAATTGCGTTTAGTGCAGGCGTGGGTTTGGCAATAAATACTTGTGTACTGCCTTGTATATCTAGTAGCAACCCATACCAAGCTACTGCATCTTTTATTATGCCTTCCGGGACACGGAACTTTGAATTCCCTAGACAATAGTCGACGATATCAATAATTGCAGATTTTCCGGTTCTTGAACGCCCAGTGATGATATTAACTTGGCCGGGTCGAAAATCTAAAGACCTAACCTTTCCATTATTGCCATATAAAAAGATAGATAGTATTTGTATGCTCATGGCCTTACCCCCAGAATCGCAAAAATTGTCGCCGTGTCTCCAACGCGAGAGAACCACCTACCTACGAAATTTGCCTTTTTCTTACATATAGCAGGTTCGGATGTTGGTATCCAGCTAAGTTGTTCATATCCACAAGGGGATGAATCTAGTATTCCAGTTTCGGAGATCATTAGCATTTTCGATTGTAGACCGATATAAATTGCTTCGCGTGTGTAGGGGACCAATTGTTGTGTACGAGTATCAAAGCCTACAAGCATATCTTGATTTTGGTGAATCCAATTATGCAATTTAGTTCTTATATTACGAGGTAAGATTTCTCGAGTTGGCTTATGCAGAACCAAAGGAAGTACAAGGAATGATAAAGCAAACGGCATACCGTCATCGCTTTCTTGTTTGTACCCGGAGATTGATTCATGAATCATAATTGCGCAGAAAGCGGGATTAAGGAGACGAGCAACCTCGATAGGCCTATTACTCCAGGGTAAAATCATCTATCTGCTCCACCCTTTTTTAATACTTGGGCAACTCTCTCTATAAACTTTGGATGCCACCAGACACGAGGAGGATCATCGTCAGCCAACATATGATAGCTCCCACGAAGGATATATGGTTCCGTGACGTTTGTACGTATTTTGTAGTCGGCATCTTGCTCCATCCAGTTATATATCCTTCTGCCGATCTGCTGTAGTTCAAGGTCTTTAAGAGTATCAAAATTGCTATCGTCAGCCATAGATAACATGAAGCGTTCCCATTCATCCACGAGTCTTTTCTCATATCGCTGAAGTTCCTCCCCAATTAGTAGGTGCTCTCTAGTCCAACGAGACCTTTGTTCGAAGGCGCGATAATAATCCACTATTGCATTCTCGATTCTTTTATTATGGACTGCGATAGCTTTAAGTTGCCTGACAAAAAGCCTACTATCACTTTCTGCATCGACGTGATCCGGCTGGGCATCTAAGAAGTCAATCGGTAAAGCATCTGGCTGGAACTGGCGAGCGATATTGTTTATCTGATCAGATACTTCAAATCCCGAAATTGGAGTTTCCGGGTTAGAACTTAAGTGAGAGACAACCTTGTTAAACCACCATCCCTCCAACCTCTCATAAAGGCCTTCACGATGTTGGCGATCAACGGAGAGCTTTATTTTATCTTTAATCCGCTCGGCAGTATCCTGAATATCAGGTGACCGGTCTAGTACGTATATTGATTTTATTAGAGTAAGGCGATCTTCTTCTGATACGTTAAGGAATTCTATGAATGCATCTTCCAAGGATTCATTTGAGGAAGATTTAGCTATATTCGTCAACGCCTGATGTGCTTCTATAGGATTGCGCGTCGAATCAGAACGTAGTTTGGAAGCAATCGAGTCGTCGGCAGCTATTGAGGTAGTAACTAGGGTTAGAATTACTGAACCGGGAGCGATCTTATCGTTGTAGATATGATTACTCCATATGCGGAGCGTTTTCCAAAGTTCGGGGCTTGTATTAGTCAGTGATACGGGCTTATTATGATGTTTAAGTTGGAGCAATTCACGAGGGCTACCTTTATCGTCAAACTCAACATCATCTAACGCTTCAATTGATAGTTCCAGTTCTTCTTCTCTACTGAGTAACAGCCAAAGAGCATATCGAGCTTGATACAAATAGCCTAGTGCTTGCGCCCCCGCTGAGAAATCAATAGTCATCATCATTCCTCTCTCAGAATATAGATGAGTGCCTATCAGTTAACTTAAGCGTTCTATTATGTCTAATGTCAAATCATTATATCAGGTACGCTTAAGGAAAGTTACAATCGACACCATAAAGTCAGCTATTATTCCTTGGAAGCAGGATAAGGGGAGGTAACCTGACCTCACGAAAAGCTTTGGGCAGAAGTGAAGTTCATGCTAGCATAGACTGTTTCTGTTGTGACTTAATGGAAATTTATACAAACAACGCCCGTATCACTGAATATAACACATAGAGTTTAAAGGAAGTAACATATAAGTCTTAGAAAAAGTTCTTGCTTTTATCTGGTACGGTCTATCATTGATCTGAAGCGAATTAAGCATTACTTATAATGAATTAAATCTCTACACATATCCATTATCCATGCGAGGAGAGAGGAGAGCATTGAGCTTAAACAATAGTATTAAAGTGAATACTATGTTTTAGCGTTGCTGCAAACTGCCCTGGTGTATAATTGTCCCATCGCCACGAGGTTGAAAAGGAGGAGTCATGTTTGA
>CAYVBI010000081.1:0-8928 GCA_964448985.1 uncultured Dehalococcoidales bacterium | reverse complement strand
GGTCAATGTCAGGGAGATAGAAACGCTGTGCCAGGCGCTGGAGGGCGTCCTGGCCGCGCTGAAGCGGCAGGAGATAACTTCATCACCCGAGTTGTTCGACCTGCTGCACCGGGCAGTCGACAGCCTCGGACTGCTCCTTCCATCTATCGGTGACGGGTCAACCGGTGCCCGGTCACCGCGCGACACTGATATCATCGGGTTATTGAAAAGCGCAGCCGCGGGGGCGAAGGTCCACCTTCTTGAAAACAAAGAGACTACCGATAATGACGCCGGGCCACAGGCGGAATCTCTTCCCGTCCGGCAAGAAATAGAACCCGGCGGCGGCGCACCAGCAGCCGCTACGGAAACAATAAGAGTATCCATTGCGAAGCTGACCCCGCTGCTGCTGCAGGCAGAGGAGCTGGTTTCGGCCAAATTGGCTGCCAGTCAGCGTGCCGCAGATATCCGGGAGGTCAACTCAAGCCTGACCGAATGGAGCAAGCAGTGGGCCAGGGTTTCCCCTGAGGTAAGAAAACAGCGGCGCCTGATCGAGAGGAAAGAACAGCCGGACGGTGACAAAAAGGCTGCCCAAAGGTCAGCCAGGGTGCTGGAGTTCCTGGACTGGAATACAGCTTACATCCAGGCGCTGGAAAGCAAGCTGCAAGAGCTGGCTAAATATATCGAGCTCGATCAATACTCGCTGGACAGGATGCTGGACAACCTGCTTGAGTCCACCAAGAGGGTGCTGATGCTCCCCCTATCGTCACTGTTGGAAATCTTGCCCAAGCTGGTGCGCGACCTTTCCCGTGACCAGGGCAAGCAGGTGGAACTGGTCATCTCCGGAGACGACGTGGAAGTCGACCGCCGTATACTGGAAGAGATGAAAGACCCATTGATCCACCTGGCCAGGAACTGTATAGACCATGGCATTGAAAAGCCGGCGGAACGCAAGAGGAAGTCCAAGCCGCCCACCGGCTTGATTACTATCACCACGGCGCGGAGGAACAGCCACGTGGAGATAACTATTTCCGATGACGGCGCCGGACTCGCCACCGCCCGGGTGCGCGAAGCCTGTTTGAAGAGGGGAATAATCGGCCGGGATGAAATGGGCAAGCTCAATGAACATGAGGTGCTATCCCTTATTTTCCGCTCCGGGGTCTCCACCAGTTCCATCATCACCGACATATCCGGTAGAGGCCTTGGCCTGGCCATCGTACGGGAGAAGGTGGAAAAACTGGGTGGGGAGATAACCTTCGAAAGCAGACCGGGCGCCGGGACCGAGTTCCATATTAGATTACCGCTGACCATGGCCACTTTCCGCGGCGTTGTTGCACGCGTTATTGAGCGGCTCTTTATACTTCCCACTGTGAACGTCGAGCGTGTCATAAGGGTGAACACCACCGATATTAAGACGGTGGAGAACAGGGAGACGATATCAACCGACGGCCAGGTTGTCGCGCTTATCCGCCTTGCAGAGATACTGGATGTAAAGGGACAAAGTGCTGTTGTAAACCCCGGGGACGCGCTTCCCGCGGTCATCCTTGGCGCCGGCGGGAAGCGTATCGCCTTGCTGGTAGATGAGATTCTGGGTGAGCAGGACGTTCTGGTGAAAAGCATAGGCCCGCAGCTGGCCCGCGTGCCAAACATCAGCGGCGCTGCTATCCTGGGCAACGGTAAGGTCGTGCCTATCCTCAATCCAATCGACCTGGTGAAATCCGCCGCTTTCGCGGGCGGAGCGGCAAAAATTAGTCTTGCTGCGGAGACAATCAAGCGCAAGAGGCAGGCGGTGCTCGTGGTTGAGGACTCAATCACCGCGCGGACATTGTTGAAGAACATCCTTGAGGGGGCAGCCTATGACGTTACAACGGCCGTTGACGGTATTGATGGCTTCACCCAGCTTCGCAGCGGGGTATTTGACATGGTGGTATCCGATGTGGATATGCCCCGCATGAACGGATTTGACCTGACGGTAAAAATCCGCGCCGACAAAAAGCTCGCGGAGCTCCCGGTTGTGCTGGTGACGGCGCTGGATTCACGGGAAGACCGCGAACGCGGCATCGATGTCGGGGCCAGCGCCTATATCGTGAAAAGCAGCTTCGACCAGAGCAACTTGCTGGAGGTTATCCGCAGGCTGATATAAATGACTGATTAAAGGATGTCGTGTAATAAAGGATGAACAGATGATAAAAGCACTTGTTGTAGATGATTCACCGGTTATACGGGAATTTCTCGTCCACGTGATGAGCTCGGACCCGCAGATAGAGGTTGCCGGCACGGCGGCCAACGGTGAAGAGGCCGTCAAAGCCACAATCCGCTTGAAGCCGGATGTCATCACCATGGACGTCAATATGCCCGAAATGGATGGGTTTGAGGCAACACGCAAGATCATGGAAAGCTGCCCGACGCCCATAGTCATAGTCAGCGGCAGCACCTCCGTTAAAGAGACTGCCACCGCCTTTAAGGCGGTGGAGGTGGGCGCCCTGGCGGTCGTAGCCCGGCCGCCGGGAGCCGACCACCCTGAATATGAGGCAGCCGTCAGTGAATTAATCACGACAGTCAAGCTGATGGCCGAGGTCAGGGTGGTCAAGCGCTGGCCTAAACACAGGAAGACATCAGTCACAGCGGTCCCAAAGCCGCAGAGTGATGATTTGCAGAGAGAAATCAAGATAGTCGCCATTGGAACTTCCACCGGCGGCCCGCAGGCCCTTTTGGCCATCTTATCCGGGCTATCCAGGGATTTCCCCATCCCCCTGCTCATAGTGCAACACATGGCGCCAGGGTTCATGGACGGCTTCATCGAGTGGCTTTCCCAATCCTCCGGCCCGCTATTACACCTGGCAAAAGATGGTGAACACCCGCAGCCCGGGCACGCCTATATAGCGCCTGATGGATTTCATATGACCGTCAAGAATAACTGCTCAATAGTCCTTGACGGGGGTCCACCGCGCGAAGGATTGCGGCCATCCGTATCCGCCCTGTTTGAATCGGTGGCCAACGTGTACGGGGGTGATTCTGCCGGCGTGCTGCTGACCGGCATGGGAAGGGACGGCGCCAGGGAGCTGAAAATAATGAAGGACATGGGCGCTGTCACCATCGCCCAGGATGATCAGAGTTCCATAGTCTTCGGCATGCCTTATGAAGCCGTTAAACTTGGGGCAGCAACCTACGTGCTGCCCCTGGACAGGATAGCGCCGGCTTTAAAAGAAATGGTGACACTCACCGGGGGAGGACAGCCATATGACAGAACCTAAACGAAAACCTAAAGATGGACTGACGGAGATACTTATCGTCGAGGACAGCCCCACCCAGGCTGCCAGGCTGGAGCACATCCTGCAGCAGGCGGGTTACAGAGTCGCTGCAGCATCCAACGGGAAAGAGGCCCTCGCCGGCATAGGCCGACGGAAACCAACCCTCGTTATCAGCGACATCCTTATGCCGGAAATGGACGGCTACGAGCTGTGTAAGAGGCTCAAGGCAGATGCCAGCCTGTCGGCCATCCCCGTCATACTCTTGACCACACTTTCCGATCCGACAGATGTTGTTAAAGGGTTGGAGTGCGGCGCGGACTACTTCATCACCAAGCCCTACGATGAGAAGATGCTCGTCTCCCGCGTGAATGCAGTGCTATCTAACCTGGAGCTGCGTAAAACACAAAAAATGGGAGTGGGCATTTCGATCAGTATTGCCGGCCAGAAGTATTTTATCACCTCGGACCGCATGCAGATACTGGACTTCCTCATTTCGACATATGAAACGGCGGTACAGCAGAACAGGGAACTGACAGAAACCCGTGATAAGCTGAATGATTTGAACGAAAAACTCGATGAGAAGGTGAAGCAGAGAACTTCCGAGCTTATAGCGGAAGTTGCCCAGCGCATAAAGGCGGAGGAGAGTATAGCAAGACTCAACAGTGTCCTGCGCGCTCTCCGCAATGTCAACCAGCTTATCACCAAGGAAAATGACCGGGACAAACTGCTCAAAGGCGCCTGCGATACCATGACTGATACCCGCGGCTACCGCAGTGCCTGGATTGCCCTGTTTGATAGCGCAGGAAAGTTACTCTTCACCATCGAATCTGGTTTGGGGAAGGCTTTTCAACCGGTGCTTGAGCAGCTTCAGCATGGCGAACTGACCAAATGCGGCCCACATGCGCTGAATCAGCCAGGCCTGTCCATAAAAGATCCGTCAACTGACTGTGGCGATTGCCCATTGGCAAAGACATCTGGTGAAAAGATGGTAGTGGTTGCAAGGCTGAAACACGGAACCAAGACCTACGGTATGCTGGCCGTCTCCCTCCCCATCGACGTTCCGCCAGATATGGATGAGCAATCATTATTCCAGGAACTTGTCGACGATATCGCCTTCGGCTTGCACAAAATAGAACTGGAGGAGCAGCGCAAGCAGGCGGAGCATGAGTTGCAAGAGCGGTATAAGGAACTGTCCTGTCTTTACAATGTCTCGTCCCTGGCTGCGTTGCCGGACATCCCGTTCAACGAACTGTTGAAGAGAATCATTATGCTCCTCCCTCCGGCCTGGCAGTTTCCCGAGGTCACCGAGGCCCGCATCGTACTGGAAAGGCAGGCTTTCCAGACGGCGCGCTTCCGCGAAACGCCCTGGATGCTGGTCAGTAAAATTATTGTGTCCGGCAAGACAGTCGGACAGTTGGAAGCATGCTATCTCGAGGAGCGGCCGGCGAGCGATGAAGGACCTTTCTTAAAAGAGGAGAAGCAATTAATTAATTCTATTGCATTGCATGTAGGGCAAATTTACTCGCGTATAAGGTCTGAGCAAGCTTTGAAGGAGAGCGAGGAGCAATTAAGGATGTCAATGGAGAATGCCCCTGACGGCATCTTTATGTTCGACCTTGAAGCCAACTTCATCTACGGTAACCGCATGTGCGAGGAGATTATAGGTTACAAACGTGAATATCTAATCGGTAAGAACTTCCTGGAATTGAATATCCTCACTGAAAACAGCCTCGCCGTGGCTGCAGGGTTATTACAAATGAGTGGCATGGGCAAGCCCACCAGTACTGACGAACTGGTTCTGATAAGGAAGGACGGCCAACTTGTACCTGTAGAGATCAACACCACCATGGTTCAACGCGGAGGCCAGCCAGTCGTACTCGCTTTTGTCAGGGATATCACCGAGCGCAAGCAGTCTGAAGAAAAACTTGTAAAAAGCTACGAATCTCTTAAGAAGACCTTGAGCGACTCTATCAATACCATGGTCAAAATTGTGGAAACGAGAGACCCGTATACAGCAGGCCACCAGCAGAAAGTGGCCGACCTGGCTACTGCTATTGCCAGGGCAATGAAGTTGGAAGAATCCCGCATCGATCAGCTAAGAATGGCGGCGATAACCCATGATATCGGGAAAATACATATTCCTTCTGACATACTCAGCAAACCCGGACAGCTATCTGATATCGAATTTAGCCTGATAAAAACCCATGCTCAGGCCGGCTACGATATTGTCAAAGGCATGGATTTCCCAGGCATTGTTGCACAGGCCGTCCTGCAGCACCATGAAAGGATGGATGGCTCAGGGTATCCCAATCAGCTAAAGGGTGAGGATACGCTGTTGGAAGCCAAAATACTGGCTGTGGCAGACGTGATTGAAGCCATGAGCTCAAACCGCCCTTACCGGCCGGCATTGGGCATCGATAAGGCGCTGGAGGAGATATCAAAGAACAAGGGCAGACTATATGATCCCGATGTAGTGGATACCAGCCTGGAGCTTTTCAACAGCGGTAAATTTGAGTTTAAATACGTGTGATATATGTTGTGGCAATGGTCATCTAGTGTTATCGCAGAATTAATAGCCTCAGCTATCATGCTGGCACTGGCAATTTACTTCCCCTGGCGGGATCTCAACCGTCAGGCAAGACTCACCGGTGTAACACTTGTATTTTTCTGCGCGCTCTGGATCCTGTCGCACGCTATTGAAATTGGACTCCCGGTGGCTACTGTCAAAGAATCCATGGTGGGATTACAGCTTGTCCTGGGAACGATTGCCCTGACATTCTGGCTGTTCTATATTTTTCACTACCTTGGGCCCCGGAAATTACTTGCCCGGCGTATTTGCATTCTGTTTGGCATCATGCCACTCATAGCTATATTGGCACTCTCGACCAATAATATTTATGGGCTTATGTGGACGGAAGCTGGTTTTGACAGCCAAAATCCTTATCTGCCACTCGAACCCACCTATGGAATAGCTTACTGGGCCTGCATGGTTTACATAGCAATGCTGACTTTAACCGGCAGCTTCCTCATTATCTGGAATATCGTCCGCCGTCGCTATATCCGCAGCCGGGAATCGATATTTCTGCTGATCGCGGCGGTTCTTCCCATGGTGACAGCTTTTATAGAAGTGATGGGCCTGCTCACATTTTTAAAACTCTCGGTTGGACTTTCATCATGGACAGCCTGTATTGGAGCTATTATACTCATACTGAACCTGCCTCGATTGCATCCAGAGCAAGTTATACCCATTGCACGTGACATCACCTTTGAACGAATTGGAGATTGCATATTAGTATTGGATATGAAGAACCGTGTCCTGGACTTAAACCCGGCAGCAGAGCAACTCATCGGTTACAGAATTTCAGATGCCCTTGGATTGTCCATTGAAAAAATATGGCCCTATCATTCCAGCCCGATGATGCCGTTCAATGAAATGGCCAAAGAGGGTAAGGAACTGGTCTTAGAACGAGATGGTAAACAGCGAACCTATGACCCGCGTATCTCTACCATTGCTGATGCAGTTGGCCGTCTCACAAGTCAAGTGGTTTTACTTACAGATATCACCGAGCACAAGAAATTGGAGAACGCGTTAGCTGACGAGTTACTCAGATGGCGCATCCTCATTGAACAATCCAGAGATGGAATTGTCATACTCGATCATAATGGCAAGGTATGTGAGTCAAACAAACAATTTGCTTCGATGCTTGGATACTCTCTTGAAGAAGTTAGCCAACTCTACGTATTTGATTGGGAATATCAACTTCCGCGAGAAAAACTACTTGAAATGATTCGCAGTGTTGATGAAACCGGTGATCATTTTGAAACTGTACACCGTCGTAAGGACGGCACAACATATGATGTTGAAATCAGCACTAATGCAGCTATTATAGCAGATCAAAAGCTTATTTTCTGCGTATGCCGGGATATTACGGAGCGCAAGCTATCTGAAGAAAAACTTGTAAAAAGCTACGAATCCATAAAGAAAACCCTTGATGACGCTATCTATACCATGGTTAAAATCGTGGAGATGAGAGATCCTTATACTTCAGGTCATCAGCAGAGAGTGGCCGACCTGGCAACGGCCATAGCCAGGGAAATGAAGTTGGAAGATACCCGTATTGAAAATCTCAGGACTGCGGCGGTAATCCATGATATCGGGAAAATGTATATTCCCTCCGATATCCTCAGCAAACCCGGAAAACTTGGAGATATAGAATTTAGCCTGATAAAAACCCATGCTCAGAGCGGCTATGACATTGTTAAAAGCATGAATTTTCCATGTTCTATCGCTAATACTGTGTTGCAGCATCATGAAAGGCAGGATGGTTCAGGTTATCCCAACCAGCTAAAGGGTGAGGATACGCTGCTGGAAGCCAAAATACTGGCGGTTGCAGACGTGATAGAAGCCATGAGTTCACACCGCCCCTACCGGCCAGCCCTGGGTATCGATAAGGCGCTTGAAGAAATATCAAAGAACAGGGGTAGACTCTATGATCCGGATGTAGTGGATACCAGCATGGAGCTTTTCACAGAGAAGGGTTTTAAATTCGCGGAATAATTCAAAGTTAAGGAAAATGGCCTTAAGCTGATGGAAGGAACTGATGATGCCTGATATCAAAACATTGATGCTCTTATACGTCATCATCAACGTTATAAGCGCCGGTGCGGTGGCGGTCATATGGAGTCAGAACCGTGGACGCTTCGCAGGCATATCCTTCTGGCTGGCGGATATGATTTTGCAGGCAGCCGGGTCAGCATTAATCGTCCTGCGCGGACAGGTGCCTGATCTCGTATCCATGACGCTTGCCAATACCATGATTATGGCCGGGGCGCTAATTATTTTAATCGGGTTGGAGCGCTTTACCGGGGTAAAGGGCCGGCAAGTCCATAATTACTTACTGCTGGCTGTTTTTATTGCAGTAAGCGCCTATTTCGTCCTGGTTCAACCGAATCTGACAGTGCGGGAAATTGCGCTGTCAGCAATTACAATGATCTTAACCTTCCAGTGCTGCTGGCTCCTTCTGCGCAGGGTAGACCACGGCATGCGCCAGGAAACACGTCTCACAGGCGTAGTCTTCGCAGTTTACGCTGCATTCAGTTTAGCCAGGCTTATCCTGACCGTTGTTTTCCCGGAGAAGACCAATGACTTCTTTAAATCGGGCGCAGTCGATGCGCTGGCTGTTACCGTGTATATCGTGCTCAGCATCTGCCTCACCATTAGCCTGGTGCTAATGGTGAACCGGCGGTTGCTGGCTGACGTTAAAATCCAGGAAGAGAAATTCACCACGGCCTTCCATTCATCACCATATGCAATTACGCTCACCAGGCCTGCCGACGGGGAAATATTCGAAGTAAACGATGGCTTTGTGGATATCACCGGTTATCAAAATGATGAAGTCATCGGGAAGAGCACGCTTGACCTGGGACTGTGGGTCAGGGAGGAAGACCGTCGGGCTGTTATCAACGGGCTGGCGCGTGGCCGTGAAATACACGGGGTGGAATATCAGTTCCGCAAAAAGACAGGAGAGGTGTTAACCGGGCTTTTTTCGGCCAGACAATTTACGATTAACAACGAAACATGGATCATGTCAAGTATAGGTGATATCACCAAACGTAAGCAGTCTGAAGAAGCGCTACGTAGCAACGAGGAAAAATACCGATCACTCGTAGAGAATATCAACGATGTTTTTTACACGCTGGA
>CAYVBI010000080.1:0-8942 GCA_964448985.1 uncultured Dehalococcoidales bacterium | reverse complement strand
CTGGGGACCAAGCCCAAACCGGAGAATTTTCCGCGGCGCAACAGGATACTGAGCGGCCTGAGCCTGGGTGTGCTGGTGGTGGAATCGGGGGAAAAGGGCGGGGCGCTTATCACCGCCAGCTTTGCCGTCGATCAAAACAGGGAGGTTTTCGCCGTGCCGGGCAGCATACTCTCCGGGATGAGCCGCGGCCCCAACAGGCTGATCCAGGATGGCGCCAAGCTGGTCAGGAACCACCTCGATATACTTGAGGAGCTGCGCCTCCCCGTGATATCACATCAGATCGAGATGAATGACCGTCTTTCCCCCGGCGGGAATGAATCGATTATAATAAAATACATTTCCGATCAACCGGTCCACATCGACGAGATCTGCCGGGCCAGCAGACTGGATATATCAACGGTCAGCGGCTGCCTGGCCATCATGGAGCTGAACGGATTGGTCAGGCAAGCGGGCAGCATGACCTATGCATTGAACAGCCGGCTAAAGTATTAATTAATGTATTATCGAGAAGAATATGACTGTGAAACTTGTAATAGTTGAATCACCTGCCAAGGCCAGGACACTGGGCAAAATACTGGGCAAGAACTATGTCATACGGGCATCCATGGGACATGTCCGCGACCTCCCTTCCGACAGGCTGGGCATATTGATCGACAGCGACTTCGAGCCCGAATATAAGAATATCCCGGAGAGAAGGGCATTGCTCAAAGAGATCAAAGAACTTGCCAACAGCGCCTCGTCCGTATACCTGGCCACAGACCCTGACCGCGAGGGTGAAGCCATATCGTGGCACCTGATCAAAGCCGCCAACCTGCAGAAGGACAATATACCCCTCAGGCGCGTGACATTCCATGAGATCACCCAGGAAGCAGTCGAGGAGGCGTTTAAAAATCCCCGTCCCATCGATATGAAAATGGTCGATGCGCAGCAGGCCAGGCGGATACTCGACCGCCTGGTCGGATACAAGTTGAGCCCGCTGCTCTGGAAGAAAGTCCTCAAGGGACTCTCCGCCGGCAGGGTGCAATCCGTTGCAGTCAGGCTGATCGTAGACCGCGAAAAAGAGGTCACGCAGTTCGTCCCGGTGGAATACTGGACTATTGAAGCTGAACTGGCGCAGCGGAGTAAAAAGGCCGTATCCTTCAGGGCTTCACTCGTCGGCCTGGCAGGCAACGGAAAACTGGATATACCCGATACCGATCACTGCGAGAAAGTCATGGCCGCCCTGCGCGAGTCTGATTACTCGGTAAAATCGGTACAGAAGAAAGACGTCCCCCGCCAATCGTCACCACCCTTTATTACCAGCACTATGCAGCAGGAGGCCTGGCGCAAGCTGCACTTCACCGCAAAAAAGACCATGGTCATCGCCCAGCAACTCTATGAAGGATTACCCATCGGCGAGGAAGGCGATACAGGCCTGATAACCTACATGAGGACCGACTCCACGCACGTAGCGGCTTCCGCTATCGAGGAGATACGTTCCTACATATCTGAAAATTTCTCCAAGCAGTACCTGCCCTCGTCGCCCAGGCTCTTCACTAAAAAAGTCAAGATGGCGCAGGAAGCGCATGAGGCGATACGTCCGACCAGGGCGCACCGCGACCCGGCCGGCATCAAGAAATTCCTCAATAAGGACCAGTACCAGCTTTATGATCTGATCTGGAAAAGGGCCGTAGCCAGCCAGATGTCAGCAGCGATATTCGATACATTGACCGTCGATATCGAAGCTGAAAGCCATAAAAACAAGACGACATACCTGCTGCGCACCAGGGCTTCGTCGATGCGTTTCCCCGGTTTCATGGCGCTGTATACGGAAGGGCGCGACGAGGAGAAAGATGAGTTCGATGACTTTAAGTCTGCCGCCATTCCGCAGTTGAAGGAAGGAGAGCCTCTCAACCTGGTTGACCTGTTTCCCGAGCAGTTCTTCACACAGCCGCCGCCGCGCTATACCGAGGCGACGCTGATTAAAGCACTGGAACAAAAGGGCATCGGCAGGCCCAGCACATATGCGCCGATAATCTCCACCATAATGGACAGGGAATATGTTTATAAAGATGGCGGCAAACTGCGACCCGAGGAGATCGGCATCATTGTCAACGATCTGCTGGTCAGCAATTTCCCCAATATCATCGATTACAATTTCACGGCCAGGATGGAGACGGATTTGGACGAGATAGCAAAGGGGACGATGGACCGCCAATCGGTCATAAAGTCGTTTTACGCCCCCTTTGAGATCGATTTGACCAGGGCCCAGGAAAAACTGCAGAAAGTGGTGATCAAGTCGGAAGAGAAGTGCCCTGAATGCGGCAAGGAGATGGTATTAAAATCAAGCCGCTTCGGCAAATTCTGGGCCTGCTCGGATTTTCCCAATTGCACGGGCAAGAAAAATGTGGCGGTCAACCGCGGCCCTGCCCCCGAGCCGTCGGATGAGAAATGTCCCAACTGCGGCGAGGCCATGGTCATACGTACCGGCCGCTACGGCAAATTCCTGGCCTGCACCAAATACCCGGAATGCAAAACGACGAAAAAGATCTTCGGCCAGGGTAAAACCTACACTGCCCGAAAAAAGAAGGCCTGACATAGTGACCATCGGCTTGGACCACCTTTGTTGATATCGGGAGCAAGAGCTTGAACCGACTGTCTTCCTTGCGCGACACCTTCGCCTCAAACGGGATAGACGGCGCGCTCATCGGCTCGGCCAGCAACAGGCGCTACCTCTCCGGGTTTGCCGGAAGCGCGGGCTGGCTGATCGTATCGCCTCAGAAAACATGCCTGGCGGTCGATTTCCGCTACGTGGAGCAGGCCCGGAAGCAGACGTCCGATCTCGAAGTCTTATATATTAAGGGAGATATCGGCAATTGGCTGGCCGACCTGGTGAACGGCATGGATATCGACAGGCTCGGCGTCGAGCCCGACCACCTGTCATTGACCACCTACCAGTCCGTCTGCCGGGCTGCGCAGTCCGCCAAAATCAATTTCCAGGTCATACCCGTCAAAGGCCTGGTGGAAAAGCTGCGCGCTATCAAGGACGCAAAAGAGCTTGCCGATATCACCAAGGCCTGCGTTATTGCAGACAGAGTGCTGGAGCAGATAGTTCCGACCATTCAGGCCGGCCTAACGGAGAAACAGCTGGCCTGGCAGATCGAAAGCTGCCTCAGGCAGGAGGGAAGCGAGCCGCTGCCTTTCGACATAATCGTGGCCTCCGGGCCGAACTCAGCGCTTCCCCACGCCAGGCCGACGGACAGGCCCATCTCAGAAGGAGAGCCCATCACTATCGACATGGGAGCAAGGCATGATGGATACTGCTGCGATATAACGCGCACTTACGTGATCGGAAAGGTGGATGAGCGGTTCAACAACGTCTACAACACGGTGCTGGGCGCACAGACAACCGCCATAGCTTTGATCAAGGACGGCATGAGCGCCGGCGCTGCGGATAAGCTCGTTCGTGATATGATTGATAGGGCCGGCTACGGAGAATACTTTGGGCACGGGCTCGGGCACGGCATCGGTCTGGATGCTCATGAGTGGCCGCGCCTGGGACCGTCCGCCGATGATATACTGATGGAGAAAATGGTCTTTTCAATCGAGCCCGGCATCTACCTGCCCGGATGGGGCGGAGTCAGGATAGAAGATACCGTAACTATTGCCGGGGGTAAAGCGCTGGCCCTGACCACCGCGGGTAAAAAGTCCCGTTTAAACGGAGGATAAACAACATGATCGACGCCGGTGAACTTAAAAAGGGTATTACCATCATGCTTGATGGGCAGCTTTATCAGGTGTTGGACTACCAGCATATTAAAATGGGCAGGGGCTCGGCTCAGATCAGGATACGGCTGAGAGACGTTAAGGCCGGACATATCGTAGAGAAATCATTTCAGGCCAGCGAGAAATTCACCAAGGCCTTTCTGGAAAGGCGGCAGGTTCAATTCCTTTACAGCGACGGCGACCTTTATCACTTTATGGACAACGAGAGCTACGAGCAAACGGCTGTAGACAAAGGATTGATGGGCGATACCGTTAATTACCTCAAAGAGAATATGAATATGGAATTGCTCACACACAAGGGGGTCCCTATCGGTGTGGACCTCCCCATATCAGTCGAGCTGAAAATAGCCGAGACGGGTCCCGGGTTTAAGGGCAATACAGCAAGCGCGGGGGGTAAGCCGGCCAAACTGGAGACGGGCATCACCATCCAGGTGCCCTTCTTCCTCAACGCTGGAGATACTATCAAGGTCGACACCAGGACCGGCCAATACCTGGAGAGGGTCAGTTAACCCTTGATCAAGGCCGATCTCCACGTCCATACCAGGCATTCGATTGACTCCTATATGTCCTATCAGCAACTGATCGAAGCCTGTCAGTCCAAAGGCATCAATTGCATCGCTGTAGCCGACCACGGCACCACGCTGGGAGCCAGGGAACTCAGCAAAATAGCCCCCTTTAAGATCATAATCTGTGAAGAGGTGCGCACTCCATACGGGGAAATAATGGGCATGTTCTTGCAGGAAGATATCCCGGACAAAATCCCCGTAGATGATGCCGTGAGACGAATTCGCGAACAGGGCGGGCTGATCTGCATTCCTCATCCCTATGATCACGTGAGGCCGTCCGCCTTCCGTAACGCGAGGATGCTGGAGGAGCTGGCGGACAGGGTCGATATCATCGAGGTATTCAATTCACGCAGCCTTTTCCCCGGCGCCGAAAAAAAAGCCCGCAGCCTGGCCTCGCGGCACAATAAGCTGATCAGCTTCGGGTCCGACGGCCACAGCCCGTCGGAGGTGGGCTACGCTTTTGTCGAGATGACTGATTTCAACAGTCCACAGGAATTTTTAAAGTCCCTGGCGGGCGCCAGTTTCCATGGCAGAAAATCCAGCCCGCTGATACACCTGATCACCACCACAGCAAGGTTGAGTAAGCTCAGCAAGCAGGTTTAGAAGGATGCTCAGAATAGGGTGGTTTTCCACGGCACGGGGAGACAGCTCTAAAAAACTGCTGGACACGGTGGTCTCCGCAATCCGCGATGGCGGGCTTGACGTACATATCGAGTTCGTCTTCTGCAGCCGCGAGCCCGGTGAATCCGAGAAGACCGATGCATTCCTGGCCCAGGTCGAGAGTTACTCGATACCGCTGGTGACATCCTCGGTTAAAAAGTTTGCCGGAAGCGTGCGTCAGCAGATCGGAGTAAAGGACGAGGATCTGCCCGGGTGGCGACTGGAATATGACCGCCAGGTCATAGCCAGGCTCGGGGGTTTCAAGGTAGATGTATGCCTGCTGGCAGGTTATATGCTGATCGTGGGGAACGAGATGTGCAGCAAATTCAACATGATTAACCTGCATCCAGCGTTGCCCACAGGCCCCAAGGGCACCTGGCAGGAGGTCGTCTGGCAACTGATGCGAGAGAAGGCCGCAGAATCGGGCGTCATGATACACCTGGTCACACCTCAACTGGACAGGGGCCCGGTAATCTCGTTCTGCAGATACCCGATCAGGGGTGAACGTTTCGATGCTCTCTGGAATTCACTGGGGGAGCGCTCCGTGGAAGAGGTCAAGAAGTCCGAGGGCGAGGACAATGCGCTTTTCAAAATGATACGGAAGAGCGGTTTTATCCGAGAGACACCACTCATCATCCACACCCTCCGTTCATTCAGCCAGGGCAGGATAAGTATAGACGACCGGAAAAGCCTGCTCGACAGCAGCGGACAACCCATATCGGGCTACGAGCTTACATCTGAGATAGACAGAACGATATCCGAATAGCTACTTCTTCTCTTTCTTGGCTGCAGCAGAGAGGACGTCGTCGATGATGCCGTATTCCACCGCCTGCTTGGTGTCGAAATAGATATCCCTGTCGGTATCCTGGCGTATCTTGTCCAGCGACTGACCGGTGTGCCTGGCAAGTATATTGGCCACCAGCTCATCCAACCTCTCGAACTCCTTGGCTGCGATTTTAATGTCGGTTATCTGCCCCTGTGTCCCAGCCCGGCCCTGGTGCATGTGTATAGTAGAATTGGGCAGGGCATATCTCTTGCCTTTCGCCCCGGCACACAGCAGCACCGTGCCCATGCTGTAGGCCGAGCCCACGCAGATGGTGGAAACGTCCGGCTGGATCAACTGCATGGTATCGTAGATAGCCAGTCCTGCGGTAACAACTCCTCCCGGCGAGTGTATATAGAGGCTTATGTCTTTCTCGGGATCCTCTCTGGCGAGATAAAGCAGTTGTGCGACGATAACATTCGCCACCTGGTCATCTACCTGACTGCCCAGGAAAATGATCCTCTCTTTGAGCAATAAGGAGTAGATGTCCATGAAGCGCTCTCCCCTGGCGCTGCTCTCTATGACTGTTGGTATTATGTTAAGTGGTGACCTTTCCATCAGTAACCTCCGTGTTAATATTATTATCCTGTCCCGTGACCAGTTTAGTCAGATAATCCATAGCCTTGTTGATGACCATCATATCCCTGAGCGACTCATGCGGCCTCGGCTGGTTAAATAAAGCCTTCACATCGTCCGCCCTGCTGGGATCTTCCGCGGCCATCTTCTCGATCGACTCGTTAACTTCATCATCGCTGACCGTTATACCCTCGAGCTCGGCGATCTTGCTGGTGACCAGGTAGGCCTTGACGCGATCGGATGCGGCCGGTTTGAGCTCATCCTGGTGTTGCTCGAGTGTCTTCTTGGCGTTCACCAGGTAACTTTCCAATCCCTTGATCCCATCGGGGAAATTCCTGGCCTCCTCATTGACTAAATGATCGACCTCCCTCTCTACAAGCACGGGAGGGAAATCTATGGTGCTCTGCTCGATCAGCGCGGTGATCAGCTTGTGCTCAAACTCTTTCTTCAGGCTGTCGTCGGCGCGTGTCTGCAGACCACCTTTGATCTTTTCCCTCAGGTCCGCCAGGTTTTCGCTGCCGGCATTCTTGGCGAAATCGTCGTTGATCTCGGGGAGGCTCTTTTCTTTGACCTCTCTGATCTTCACGCTGAAGGAGTATTGTTTCCCGGCGATCTCTTTGATCTCGTAATCATCGGGGAAAGCAATGTCAAATGTCTTATCCTCGTCCTTGACCATCCCCTCGATCTTTTCGGCGTAACCGGGCACCGGGTACTTGGACCCCTGGCTGACTTCATAAGCGGCATCCTTACGCGACAGGATAGTCTCTTCCCCGCGCTTTCCTTCGAGATCCAGCGTGATAATATCACCGAACCGGACCGCGCGTTCTACGGGCACCAGGGTACCGAACTGCATCTGCAATTGCTCGATAACCTGGTTGATATCGTCCTCGCCTATCTCCTTTTTGCCTATCTCCATCCTGATGTCACGGTAGTTGCCGGGAGTAACCTCGGGTTTGGTGGGCACTATGGCCTTGAATATGATAGGATCGAGCTGCACCATCTCTATCTTGGGCTGGTCGATGGCGAGTATGGACTCGTTTTTCAGGGCCTCCTCATAGGCTTCGGGAACCAGATGCTCAAGCGCTTCCTGTAGAATCGCCTGTTTACCGATGTGCTGTTCGACCAGCGAGACCGGGGCCTTGCCCTTCCTGAAGCCGGGCAGGACAACCCTCCTCGCCAGGTGTTCGAGGGCAATGCCCATGTATTTCTCCGTCTCAGATCCCTCCATCTCGACGTTCAAAGCGATCTGGCAGTTCTCTATTTTTTCTGATGTAGTCTTCATATTAACCTTTCACCTTGAGTTATTATAACATTGGAAAATGGGTCTTCAAAAAGGTATGGGTCAAACCTGCGGCTCGATTATTTTCAGGTTCAGATCCTTGAGTTGCTCATCCGATATGGATGAAGGCGCATCCGTCATGAGGTCCACTGCAGCCTGGTTCTTGGGGAAGGCTATGACGTCACGGATGCTCTTGCTGTGCGTAAGCAGCATAATGAAGCGGTCGATGCCGGGTGCGACACCGCCGTGCGGCGGCGCGCCGTACTCCAGCGCCTCCAGGAAATTGCCGAACTTGGCCTCGATCTCTTCCCTGGAGTATCCGAGAATATCAAAAATTTTTTCCTGCATGGCCCGGTTGTGTATCCTGATGCTTCCGCTGGAAAGCTCGAACCCGTTGCAAACGATGTCATAGTGGCGGGCGCGCACTTTTCCCGGATCGGTGTCCAGCAGGGACATATCCTCCTCGAAGGGCGAGGTGAAGGGGTGATGCATGGAGTCCCACATTTTCCTCTCGTTATTCCAGTCAAACAGCGGAAAATCCGTAATATAAACGAAGGCCATCAGGTTTGGATCGCACAGATTCAACCGCCTGCCCATCTCGCGCCTCAGCTCGTCCAGCACCTTATTCACCGAACCCGGCTCTCCTGCCGCTATCAGCATCAGATCGCCCGGCCCGGCATCGAACCTGCCCAGAATCTGCCTTAGCTGATCGATATCCAGGTGTTTGGCGGCTACAGACTTGATCCTTTCGATGCTGGCGTTTTTAACACTCTCCTCCGGGTCTCCGGGCATCCATGCCAGCGTGATCAATCCCCTGGCTCCGTACGATTTGGCCAGCTCCGTCAGTTCGTCGATCTGTTTATGCGTATAGCCGGCGCATCCGGGCAGGCATATGCCCCTGACCCTGCCGCCCTTCTGGATGGCCGATTTGAATACGAGGAAGGGGCTGGACGCCACTATGTCCGAGATATCTCGCAGCTCAAGCCCGAAACGTATGTCCGGCTTATCGGTGCCATACCTGTCGAGCACTTCGGCGTAGGACATTCTGGGAAATGGCTTGACCAGGCGCATATCCGGCGTCACGGTCTCCACCAGCCCGGTGAACATATGCTCCAGCAATACGAGGATGTCTTCCTCGTCGACAAAGCTCATCTCCAGGTCGAGTTGAGTAAACTCGGGCTGCCTGTCGGCCCGCGTATCCTCGTCACGGAAGCACCGTGCCACCTGGTAATACTTCTCGATGCCTGCCACCATCAGCAGCTGCTTCAACTGC
>CAYVBI010000079.1:0-8957 GCA_964448985.1 uncultured Dehalococcoidales bacterium | reverse complement strand
CAAGAGCGCCTACCGGACAGCATTGAGAATCTAGTGGCAGCTAACTGGAAGCGGGCGCCGGCAGCAATTACAAATTTGACCTAACTTAAGATTTACAGGGGGATCCCTTGCTCAAGGAGAGAGCGGGCAAGAATCCCGTGGGACCTGCCGTTGATTGTGACTTCGATTTTAGGCGCTGTGGAACCCGTGCATTTCATAATCAGAAGAGAATCGTAGATATCATCTACATCCAGGTTAAACGACGAGTGTTGAATGTCCGCGCTACGGACACGGCATCCGTTGACACCGAAGGCGATGCCCCGTGCGGCATCGACGTATAGATCTCCCCAGCGGATCTGGGCGAGCGCCGCCGCCGCGACGGCCGTGCCGCCGCCCCAGTCGGGTATAACGTATCCCTCGATTTTGACGTCGAGCCCCGCGTGGCCGTAGTTCTCAGCGACGGCGCCCCTGTCGGCCACTGCCATGGGCCGAACGTTGGCAGGAGCCACCGAGCGGTGTTCCTTAATATACATGAGGGTGAAGGCCGCGCGGAGGGCCGCGACTCCCCGATGGAACAGCTCGGCTTCCCCGGTGATCTCGTACCACTCCATGAGCAGGGGGGCGAAAAGGGCCTGGCGGGCATCGTTCCACTCGGCATCGTTATTGATGCTGGAAAAGCCGCCGCGTGTGTCTATGTCCAGGAAAGACGCGTTCCAGATCTGCTGAAACAGCAGCAGGACATCCAGAGCCGCACGTCCATAGGTCAGGTAACGCTGCTCGTGCGTGATCTGGTATAGATTCCCCAGCAGATCGGCGGTCCATGAGATGCACAGAGCACCCTGGGGTGGGATGCCGGTGGAAGCGTCTTTCCATGCCAACGGCTTGGGCGAACAGGAGAAAAAGACCTCTGTGTCGAACCACGCATGCCGCGGGAAGACGCTCTCGATAATGAAGTCCGCGATCCGACGCGCAGATTCCAGATATTTTTCCCTGCCCGTCGTCTTGAAGAGGGAGACCAGGAACATGCCTGCGGCGGCGCTCGAAGCGCTCTCCGCCAGGACCGGCTCGGCGCGAGGCGTCCCATCTCTCTGCACCTTCACCCATGTCGGGACGGCCCCAGAGGGAAGCTGTGAATGGAGGAAAAAGTCACCCAGCCCTTCACAACGATCGCGGAAAATCGCCCCCTCTTTATTGAGGAAGCAGTCGGCGGCGAGCATCCACCATCCCGTCACTGCCGCATCGGGCGTGTGATAGGCGCTGGTGTATCGCCACACGCGTGAGCCGGGGACCCATCCGGGGTGTTTGCCGTCTCCAGAGAAAACGGACGGAAATATACCCGTCCGGGACGGCGCCGCGAGGGCAAGGTTCCACATAGCGCGGGCATGTTCCTCCAGGCCGCGGTCACGCCAGCACCGCGCATAATACATCAGGCCGAAGGAAGTCCGCACATTATTCAAGAATATCGTGTTCCAGAGGTGGGGGTGAATGCCTCGTGTATTCCAGGCTATGAGGGACATCTTGTCCCTGATTGAGAGGGTCGGCGTGAAGAGGTAGTTCATCGCGACGCCCAGTGTGGTATCGTTCGGCAGTTTCCTCGATCCCTGGCTGAGTCCGGGGCGTACGATGCGCCCGCAAATACCGCCGCACTCCTTTCCGGACAGGCTGAATCCACGCCAGAGGCCATAGCTCTCGAAGGTGTTTTCGAATGAGAGTCGCGCGTACTGTTCGAACGGCAGTACCTGCGGAGTGATCGAGGATGCCAGGTTTTTCTCGCCGTAGCGCTGCCAGAGAAAACGCAAAACCGACTGGAATGAATGAGGCACTGCTTCGAGATCGAATAGCAGCGTAAACCCGATCTGGAGCGTGTCTCCGGGCTGAAGGGTAGCCGCCGATCCTGTCGGGACGTAGTAGACATGGCCGTGTGGTTTGTAGTTCTGCAGGGCGTAGCAGAGCCGCGGGGCGAGGTCAGCCTCCTGTCCCTTTCGCGGAAGGTCGAAATTCATGACAGCACGCAGAGGGTTGGCGCCGAACAAGTCCAGGTTCGGTACCAGGGCCACCTGAACGCCGGCATGCTGTGCAATGAGGCATGGTGAACGGAACACGTGGTCCCCGATAACGTCCCCGGGTCGGGACTTCAATGTGGGGATCCAGGCATAGTCCAGCGGGGCGCCCGGATCACGTCCGGCGCCGGGTGGAAATATGTATCTGTGGCCAAAAGCTACGACGCGCACCGGTTCAAGGGCGGTTAGCCTCGTAGTCACGTCGAAACCAGGCGAGCCGCCGGCCCGGGTAAAAGTCGTCTCTACGGTCAGATCGGGCCGCTCGAGCCTTGCCGCCATTTGGGAGACGGATGTATAGCGCGCCGTGCGATTACGGTTTCCCTTGACTTCCAGCACGATGTCACCCGAGGGATCGCCGGCGAGCAGTGTGTTGCCGTTTTTGGAAAGGAATTTATGAGAGTATCCGCCGTCTGATGCACGGAGATCCAGCGAGAGGGCCGGTTTAGCAGATTGTTCCATGAAGCAAATATCCCGCCTGCAGCCGATGCTCCTTGATCGGTTCGTTTTAGCTGTCATATCATACCGCGCGCGGCTTCCCTTATCAACACCCGCAGGTCAACCTCTGGCATATGAGAAGTTACTTAAATGATAAAATGTCTTGCAGTAAACTGTGGCTTTGGTATCATTTCAGCGAAAGGAGCCATCATGCAGAAGACGATGAAAGGTGCTGTTCTCCCGGGAAACAGTACGGTTGAATTGAAGGAGTTCCCGGTACCTGTGCCGGGGCATGGCGAAGTATTGATAAAAATGAAATCTTCCACGATCTGTGGCTCTGATATAAGGTGTATATACAGGGAACATCTGGGCAAAGGCCCGGAGGGTTACCATCCGGGGATAATAGCGGGTCATGAACCATGCGGACAGGTTGTTGAAACAGGGCCGGGCTGCAGGAGATTCAAAGGCGGCGACAGGGTGATCGTGTACCATATATCCGGCTGCGGGGTCTGCAATGATTGCAGGCGGGGCTACATGATCTCCTGTACGAGCCCATTCAGGAGGGCCTACGGGTGGCAGAGGGACGGTGGGATGGCCGAATTCTTGCTTGCCGAGGAGAAGGACCTTGTATATCTTCCCGAAGAGTTGACATATTCCGACGGGGCCCAGGTCGCCTGCGGATTTGGAACAGTGTATGAAGGGCTGGAAAAAATCGGCATCTGCGGAAACGACTCGGTTCTTGTGACCGGCCTTGGTCCGGTTGGACTTGCCACGGCCATGCTCGCCAGGGCAATGGGAGCGGATAGAATATTCGGCATAGAGGCAATCGACGAAAGGATTAAAATAGCCGAGAAACTGAGTTTATTCGATGCAGTCCTGAAATCGGGGCCGGATAATGTCGGGGAGATCATGGAATTAACGAACGGGAACGGTGTTGAGAAGTCCGCGGATTGCAGCGCAAACAGCGATGCGCGGCGTACCTGTATTCAGGCAGCCAGAAAATGGGGGAAAATAGTATTCCTGGGCGAAGGCGGAACGGTCTCCTTTAAACCCTCGGAGGACATCATCCACGACCAGAAAACGATTTATGGGTCCTGGGTCACAAGTATCTGGAGAATGGAAGAGCTGGTGGAAAGGCTCGTCCGCTGGAAGATACATCCCGAAGATCTTATCACGCACAGATTCCCGCTTGAAAAAGTGTCCGAGGCGTATTCACTTATGGCAAGCGGCAAATGCGGAAAAGTGGCCGTGTGTTTTGACGAGGAATTAAAGAAATAACCGGGGATTATCACATGGCTCAAAAAAATAACGATGCAGAGGCGGTCGATCAGTCCACGATTCCATACAGGACTTTAAATACAGGCGCAAAGATCCCGGCAATAGGGCTGGGAACTTTCGGCTCGGATCATGTATTTGGTGAAACTGTGGCGGAGGCTGTTAAGGACGCGATTTACCTGGGCTACCGCCATATCGACTGCGCTTCGGTTTACCGGAACGAGGATTTAATCGGTACGTCATTGCAAGCGGTCATGGCGGCGGGTATAAAAAGAGAGGAGCTATGGGTTACCTCCAAGATCTGGAATGATATGCACGGCGAAGGCGACGTGCTGCGTTCGCTGACCAGGACTCTCAAGGACTTGAAACTGGAATACCTGGACCTCTATCTTGTCCACTGGCCCTTTCCCAATTATCATGCGCCCGGTGTCGGTATTGACTCAAGGGACCCGGATGCAAAACCCTATATCCATGAGAACTACATGCAGACCTGGCGTCAGATGGAAGACCTCTTAACAACTGGTCTCGTACGGCATATCGGCACTGCCAACATGTCAATTCCCAAACTCAGACTGTTATTGAGGGACTGTGCGATAAAACCCTCGTGCAACGAGATGGAGCTTCACCCTCATTTCCAGCAGCCGGAACTATTTAGTTATGTGACCGACAACGGGATTGTTCCCATCGGGTATTCGCCGCTAGGCTCGCCCAACCGACCTGAACGTGACAGGACTGCGACGGATACCAGTGATATGGATGATCCTGTTATTATAAGCATCGCAAAAAGGATGAATGTTCATCCTGCCTCTGTCTGCCTTAAGTGGGCCGTTCAACGGGGGCAGATACCGATACCCTTCTCAGTTAACAGGAAAAACTACCTTTCCAATCTTAAAGCCGTCACTGAACATCCTCTCATGGATGAAGATATGAGGTTGATTGCAGGCATAGACAGGAACTGCAGGCTCATCAAGGGTCAGGTATTTCTCTGGCCGGGCGCACATAGCTGGGAAGACCTGTGGGACATCGACAATTAGCGGACTTATACCAATTCGGTGTCTATCTTATCAGATGCTAATAACGATCCTGCACGTGGATACACTTGAATACCATCCACCGCTTGCGATCGAGTGGAGCGCCGTGTCTGGCAGAATTTGCGGAATTTAAACAGCGGCGTTGACAGCCGTATGGTTAAGTCATACTATGACGACCAGGGACGCTGATGGATAATAATCGCTTGGTTGAGAATTGCAGTGGGAAATTCCGCTTTTGTTACTTTTTCTATCTGGTCCCGGGTTAGAGTTGTATACTTGAAAAATAGGGGGATGACATGAAGGCAATACGATTCAATGTTTCAATTCCGCAGTTTCTGGCGCTGAAAATATTGGGGGCAGTGAATAAAGGCGCCTATTACAAAGGGCTTCTCTCGACGGTGCGGTTAGTTGATATACCCCAGCCAAAAATCGTAACAAGTGAATGGGTGAAAATAAAAGTCCTTCGCTGCGGTATGTGTAAAAGTGACGTTAATGCTATTACATTAAATAGTTCACCTGCCTGGACTCCCTATTGTTCATTTCCCTCTGTACTCGGCCATGAGGTCTCCGGCAAGATTGTTGAGGTTGGGTCTGCCGTTGAGGGACTTCATGTTGGCGATATAGTGGCGGTAAGCCCGGTCCTCAACTGCAAAGTGAGAAAAATTGAGCCTGAGTGTAAAGCTTGCCGGAAGGGCCTGGGCTGCTGCGAGAATTTTGCGGAAGGCCAGCTTGCAACCGGTTCTGTAATCGATGTCTGCACTGCACTGAATGGCGGGTATAGTGAATACATAGTCGCCCATAAAAGCCAGGTTTTTAAAATACCGGATAGCATGAGTGCCGAAAGCGCAGCGCTGATAGAGCCGTTCGCAATTGCACTGGAGGCTGTGTTCACCAATAGGCCGGAAAGTGATGAACAGGTACTGATTATTGGTTGCGGTGTAATAGGGAATATGGTTATTCTGGCATTACGAGCGCTGGATATTCCCTGTAAAATAACAGTGTTGGTAAGTTCAAATTTCACCGCAAAGCTTGCGAAAAGTGCCGGTGCGGATCATACAATTACCGGGCCCAATGCTCTGAAAGAAGCAGCGGAGATTACCGGTGGAAAGTGCTACATGCCACTGTTGGGACAGAGCACCATGATGCGCGGATTTGATAAGGTCTATGATTGTTATTCTAATTCGGGCAGCGTCAATACAGCCCTGCGCGTTGCGAGAACAGGCGGCGTGATCTCCCTTATCGGGATATCAGATCAGTTAAAATATGATCCAACTATGATATGGTTGAAGCTGCTTACCCTGAAAGGGACTACATTCTATGGATTCCATGAATGGGAAGGTAAAAAGAGACATGTTTTTGAGATTGCGATCGATCTTGTATCGAAAAAGAACATAAAGTTTCAAAACCTTATTACCCATACGTTTAAACTTGATGAATACAGGAAGATGATAGACGTTAATATCAACAAAGGTAAATATAAGACCATTAAAACCATGTTTGTTTTTGATTAGTCTGACCTGCCCCTGCAGCTTGGATGGCGTTCCTGGGGGGGATTCGAACCCACGACCCGCTGCTTAGAAGACAATCACTTGACCTCAGCTTCGAGATGATGGCCTCGCAAAGCTGATCAACCACCTGTGGATTGGTCAAGGCAATTGCTCTTTTTTCCATTGTTTTTCGACTCCTTTTACTCCTTTTTTCTTATTGTTGTAACTATCCTATCTTACCGCGGGCAGCCGCTCTTATCAATGCTGATTATTACTTATCCTTACCTGCTGATCGTACCGTAGCTTCGGTAAGGGTAAGCAAAAAGCGTGGTTTCACACCATTACTATACCCTTACCTTTACAGGGGTAATAAATATAGCGTTGCAATAATAATTAGTAGTGGCTTCAGTGCCGACCCGATGCCCATTTTGTTGGTGCATGATCGCATCAACATTTATATATTTGTGCTTGTCCCCGATGTAAGTGTACGCAGACAAGCCGATGAATAGAACGAAACTCATGCTGATTAAAACTACGCCAAATTGTGATAGAATTGTGACGAATTTTGATACCATAGGAGGCTTCCGATGAAAAAAATGAAGAAATGGGTTATTGCGGTCATTTCAATTGCAGCCGTCATCGTAATCCTTATAGCCGCAATTGCCATCAAGACCGTAACGTTTACTTCAAAACAGATATCCGTCGATAAAAAGGTCAGCTTCCCCGTAGATATGGATAAAGCTGCCGAGCATCTTTCCGGCGCAATTAAATTCAAGACAGTTTTCAACACCGACACGTCCAAGGTCGACTATGCGCAGTTTACCGGCCTTCAGGAATATATCGCGAAATCATTCCCCCTGGTCAGTTCCACGCTGGATAAGAAGGTAATCAATGGCTATGGCTTGCTTTACATATGGCAGGGGAGCGACAGCCAGAAGAAACCCATTCTTCTCATGGCTCACCAGGACGTAGTGCCGGCTCCGGCTGAAGGCTGGGAACATCAACCTTTCTCCGGTGACATTGCCGATGGAGTCGTCTGGGGCCGGGGGGCCATAGATGACAAAGGCTCCCTGATAAGCATCTTCGAATCAACCGAATACCTGATCAAGGACGGCTTCAAACCGTCCCGCTCGATTTACATTGCTTCAGGCTTCGACGAAGAAGTCACCGGGAAACAGGGCGCTGGCAAGATTGCGGAATATCTCAAAGCTCAGGGGCTCCAGTTTGAAGCCATATTTGACGAAGGCCTGATCGTAACGCAGGGAGATGTTCCGGGCGTCAAAACTCCTGTGGCCCTTATCGGTACCGCGGAAAAAGGCTTCCTTTCGATAGAGCTTTCGGCAGAGTCTGCAGGTGGCCATTCTTCCATGCCACCCAGGCAGACCACTGTCGGCATACTGGCGGCTGCCATAGATAAGCTGGAGAACAATCCCTTCCCCATCCGTATGAACGGACCGGCTGCCGATTTATTTGAGTATGCGGGGCCGGAGATGTCCTTCCCCTACAAAATGATCTTCGCCAACATGTGGCTTTTCGGGCCGGTAATAGAGTCGGAACTTGCTTCATCACCAGGCACCAACGCTGCAATCAGAACTACAACCGCGCCCACTATGTTCGAAGGGAGCCTGGCGGATAACGTGCTGCCGGCCAAATCTACGGCCGTCGTAAATTTCCGCATATTGCCGGGTGACAGCATACAAAGCGTGACCGACCGGGTCAAAGCAATTATCAACGATCCCCGGGTAAAAGTTCAGCCGATATTCGATTCAGCCAATGAACCTGCACCGGTATCAGGCACCGACACCTGGAGTTTTGGGATTTTAAACAGGACCATCCGCGAAGTCATGCCGGATGTATTAGTATCTCCGATGATTAATATTGGAAGCACCGACTCTTTCAAATATGTAGGGCTGTCCCAGAATATCTACCGCTTCCTGCCGGAGAGGCTCTATGGCGACGATCTCGATATGATGCACGGCATGAATGAGCGGATTCCTATAGCCAACCTGAACGAAATGATCAATTTCTATATCCTATTAGTGCACGACCTTTGCAGTTGATGCTTTTCGCGAGCGCAATCTCACGTTCAATTATCACGATTACGTTCCGCACGGGCAGAGGTTCATCGTTGCCATTTTATTGCTATACGACCACGTAGACATCCCGATAAATAAGTCATTTGGTAGCTGTGATTTAGTAGTTAATATCCTATGACCTTGCTATTACTGTAGCAGGATTCGGCTAATGGAAACAGGTCAAATGCTTTTTTGATAGAATTAAGAATATGCGTAGAATTAAAGTTATCTGCAGCTTTGCAGCGCTGATAATAGTTGTCTTGGCGATTCTAAATTGCAGCCAAGATAAACCTGTCAGTAATTTAAAGATAAATACTTTACCTGGTATGCAGACGGGACCGGCACCCTGGCCGGCAGAGATAACCAACTTGAGGCAAAGGTTAAGTGATATAAACCTTCCTGCTTTAACTCAAGAAGGTGCGGCTTTACACATACATCAGCATCTGGATATTTCTATAGATGGTAAACCAGTTGAGGTCCCATATGGCATTGGCAACGGCGAGAAGAGTAGTTTTCTTGCCCCAATCCATACTCATGACAAAAGAGGGATACTACATATAGATGGTCCTCACCCCTTTTTGGTACCAGCCATAATGTTAGTTTTGCGGATCATGA
>CAYVBI010000078.1:0-8965 GCA_964448985.1 uncultured Dehalococcoidales bacterium | reverse complement strand
ATCCGGAGGCATCGGTTCCATGGTAATGGGACGCCTCCTCTTCGCGACCTGTTCGGCCAGACGCAACGCCAGTTTTTTCAGCGCCTCATAATGACGTTTTTTATACCAGTCTACGTCAACATTGACGGAGACCCATTTTTTCAATTTGTCGGCCACGATCAGCCTGACCAGATATTGCAGAGACGACAGCGCCTGCCCTCTCCGTCCTATGAGTACCCCAAGGTCGTCTCCCTCGATATTCAGCGTAATGGGGTCACCATCGTCGCCGGACCCTGCTACATCCACCGTGGCCTGTATGCCCATGGTATGCAGGATATCGCACAGCACCTGGCGGGCTGTATCAGCCGCATCACTCATGGCGCCCGGCTGTCTTTCATCCTCATCTTCGAGCAGGACTACCTTGATCATGGCATCCTCGGCGCCCACCCCCAACAAACCCGATTTCCCCTTCTTGAGTACGATGATATCAACCTCTTCACGGGAAACCTCAAGCTGTGCGAGGGCAATTCTGGTAGCCTCCTCCACCGTCTTAGCGCTAAGTTCTAATTCTCTCACTTCTATCCCTTCTTTTTATCGCTGCCTTCTTTAAGTGCCTTGGAGGGCTGTTCCGCTGCTTTTTGAGTCGCAGTCTGAGTCTGAGGCTGAGGCTGTCTGAAAGACGGGAAGCTGAAGTAACCCCATCCACCGCCTACGAAGTACTGGATGATTATGCCGATGATGTTGGATACCACCCAGTAAAGGGCCAGGCCACTGGGGAAGGACAGCGTGAAAAATGCGAACATCATGGGCATCATCATTGTAGTCATGCTCGACATCTGCTGCTGACGGGGGTCCGTAGCAGGCGGCGTAACCATCTTCTGCTGCACCCACATGGTAAGGCCCACCAGTATGGCAAGGATCATCGTCGGGTCAGGCTGGGACAGCTTGAGCCCCAGGAAATTTTCATTCAGCGGTATAGCCTGGTCTACCATATCCCATGCATAGAGATGCTGCGACAGTAAAATAAGGTTTTCCGGCGTAGCCGCGAGGGCCTGCATGATCGACTGGTACAACGCTATCCAGATCGGCATCTGTATCAGCATGGGCCACATACATCCCAGGGGATTGATGCCTGCTTCCTTGTAAAGGCGCATCATCTCCTGTTGCAACCTCTTCTGGTCACGCGCATATTTTTTCTGGATCTCCTGGAGCTTGGGCTGCAGTGCTTGCATAGCCTTGGTAGACTGCGTCTGCTTGAATGTCAGGGGCATGAGGATAATCCTGACTACAATGGTCAGCACAATGATAGCCAGGCCGAAGTTGCTCCAGAGCATCTGGGAAAGGGCAATCAGACCGTTCAGTACCGGATCGAGTATTGCTACATTCCAAATATCAACCATATAATTAACCTACTTTATCGCTGAGGAAAAATCCCAGGTTATAATATTCTTCACCGTATCAACTGAGTAGACCGTGTGATCCCGGGCATAAATGTAAACCATGTCACCCTCCGCATAAGGGTTACCGTAGACCGTATAGTTGACCGATATACTGCTGATCTTTTTCCCATTTGCTATATCCAGCTTGTAGAGCGTGCCCTTTTCACTCACAGCGTATACATATTTATCGGTAACAGCAGGGGTTGACACCATCTGGCTGTCCCCCTCGAATTGCCAGACCTCTTTGCCGCCGGCAGCTTCGATCGCATATATCTTTTTATCCATGCAGGCTGCATAGATCGTGCTATCGCGAACCACCGGTGTGGCCCAGAACCAGTTGCCGGCCAGGTATTTCCACTTCGTCGTCCCATCGGCCTTATCAACGGCATACAGGTTCCTATCGAAGGTGCCGAAATAAAGCAACTGGTCTTTTACCGCAAGGGACGACGCAACCGCTGAGGGGATCTTGATGCTCCATATCTCCCTTCCGGTTTCAGCCGCGATGGCATACACATTGCCACCATAGTTACCAGAGTAAATTACTCCATTATCCAGAACGGGAGCCGTCCATATCTTGCTGGAGGTCTGGAACTCCCAGATAAAATCGCCTGTAAGGGCATCGAGGGCATAGATTTTACCGTTGGCGCTGCCGAAATACAGCGCCTTCCCGTCGGTGATGATATTGCCGACGATTGCTCCCACTGTATCGTAGCCCTCTCGCGGATATATCCACCTGACCACTCCTCGATTGGCGTTGAGGGCATAGACCTTGCCGGTATAGGTGCCCACGAAAACCAGGTCACCGACTACCAGTGGAGTGGCATAGATGCCTTTGCCGGATGCTGACGATGACGGTGCGCACATCGCGCCGCAAGCAGCTCCCGGTGTAGCGGTTTTGATCGCATATATCCACTCGTTCTCGGCAGGAAAGGTCTTGTTCTCGCTTCGCGCCTGCGGGCTGAGGGTAATGACCGATCCCTCCATGGACCCAAAGCAAATCAACCCGTTGAAGGGTGCAAAGCCGGACCAGCCCTGGGCTTGTGCGCCTGAACATCCCCCATCCATACCAGGCATACAGCCTGAAACAAATACCAGCAGAAGTACTCCCAGTAAAATAACGACTCTAACCAGATTTTTGACTTTTATCATAGATAATCCTATAACACTTCATTTTTTTCTAAGACAAGGATATTATGGAACAGGGTCGTAGCCGCGGGGCGTCCAGGGATTGCAGCGGCAGATCCTGAGAAAAGTCATCCAGCTTCCTTTAAAAACGCCGTATCTCTGTATCGCCTCGTAGCCATATTGGGAACACGTGGGTGTAAAGCGGCAGGCCGGAGGCGTGACCTGCGAGATAGTGCCCTGGTACAATTTAATTGATTTCAGAGCTATCGTTTTCAACATCTATTACCATTAAATCCAGGCGGTTCAGCAATTTTGTTATCGACCTGTTTATCTCATGATAATCCGTGCCGGCAACAGGTCGCCGCGCGATCAATACTACGTCCCACCCGGGCCTTATAACCATCAAGCGTATATTCTCCTTTAGCAGCCTCTTGACACGGTTTCTAACGGTTGCCTTCCCAATATCCTTGGTTACCGAGAAGCCCACGCGTAAAACATCCGTATTGTTGGGAAGAACTTTAATTACCAGCAGTTTATCCGCTGCAGCTTTGCCAGATTTATATACTGCTAAATACTGTGCTCTCCTGGTTAAAGCCAATCTCTTGGCCATTTCAATGCTATACCTGGGTGAGCTTCCAGCGCCCTCTGGCGCGTCTGGCCTTCAATACATCACGTCCACCGCGGGTGGACATGCGGGCACGAAAGCCATGCTTCCTGATTCTTCCTCTTTTTTTCGGTTGATATGTCCTCTTGGGCAATTCAATTCTCCAGATTTGATTAAGCCTTTTTGTCGGCTCCGCTAATATTGTAGACATGGTTGGGTGACGCGGGCAGCATGGCCAGAAAACGCGACCTCTTAATGGCCTGGGCCAGGCTGCGCTGATGCCTGGCACACACACCGGTGCGCCTCCTGGGCACTATCTTGCCGCGGTCAGAAACAAAACGCTGTAGAAGAGACACATTCTTATAGTCGATAGGCGCTTTGTCGGCACAGAACATACACACCTTGGGCTTGACAATGAATTTGCGCCCTCTTTCCCTTCTTTGTACGGTATTGGTTTCCATCGGTCTAAAAAACTCCTTCTCTAACTATTAAGGATTTAGAAGGGGATATCCTCCGGCTCAATATCACCTTCAATTACACGGGCATCCTCGGGCGGCAGTTGCGCTGGCCCCTGTTTATCCAGGAAGAGCACCCTGTCTGCGGTCACATCCAGGCTAACCCGCTTCTGTCCGTCCTTACCATCATATAAGCGTGTACGCAAATTTCCTTCCACGTAAACCAGTTTACCTTTATTTAAAAACTGGTTGCATGTCTCTGCCAGCTTCCTCCACGCGCTGATGCGAAACCACTCGGTCTCCTCTTTAAAGGAGCCGTCGGGCTGGCGCGTGTTGCGGTTGGCTGCCAGGCTGAAAGTAGTGACGGCAACACCGTCCGCAGTAAACCTCATCTCGGGATCACCTCCGACCCTGCCAATCAGAATAATCTTGATTAAGCTCGCCATCAACCACCTCCAGAGATCAGCTATTCTCGCGGACGAATAAGTACCTTAATACATCCTCTGACAGCTTCAAACTGACATCAAGCTCCTTTAAAGCCGTCTGTTTGATCTGCACTTTTTGGAGCACGTAATTGCCTTCCGCCTGCTTTTTAATCGGGTAGGCAAGCCGTCGTTTGCCCCATTGATTCGTCTCTGTAACCGTTCCACCGAGCTTGGTTATCTGGTCGTTGACCTTTCCCAATACCCGGGTGAAATCATCTTCACTCAAGTTTGCATTCAGAATAAAAACCAGTTCGTAACCGGGCACAATTAATCCTCCAAGCAGCGAAATTCTACTGATTATAGCACACAGCCCAATTTCACAACAAGCTACAGAACCACGCTGCGGTATTGCATTTTCGTTCTGGCTGTCATATAGTTTTTTAGCAGGTCAGGTAATAATATGGAAATCAGCATCATAGGCTTACCCGGTAGCGGCAAAACAACTGTTTTCGACGCTCTGACCAAATGTTCCGCCGAGCCCAGACCGCACGGCGGCGCCGGGCTCACGCTGTTCCCGGCGGTGGCCAAGGTACCTGACACGCGCGTTCTGAAGCTCAGCGATATGTTCCATCCTAAAAAAACAACACTGGCCGAGATAAAATACGTGGATTACGCCGGCCTTCCCAAGGGTTTCGGTAGAGAGCAGGGGGTCAGCGGGCAGTTTCTCAACAGCCTCAGCACGTCCGATGCAATACTGCAGGTCGTGAGAGCTTTCGAAGATGAGAACATCCCCCATGTAGACGGGAGGGTCGATCCGCTCAAAGACATCGAGACACTGGATATGGAGCTTGTGTTTTCCGATCTCACCATTATTGAAAAAAGGCTCGGCCGCCTCGAATCAGCTTTGAAGATGGGAAAATCCTCCGAGCGTGATGCGGCCGTCAAAGAGCAGGCGCTGCTTAACAGGATCAAGTCTTCTCTGGACCAGGGCATCCCCATAAGATTGCATAAACTGGCGCCGGACGAATTGCGGTCGATCAGCAATTACCAGTTTCTGACGGCCAAGCCGATGTTGATCGTGATCAATATCGGCGAAAAGCAGTTGCCCGCGGCAGAGAGCATCCTCGATAAGCTGAAGGCAGCCTACTCCATGCCTCAGGTGGAGCTTATCTCCATGTGCGCGAAACTGGAAAGAGAGCTTGCGCAACTGGAGGAACAGGAAGCGGAGGAGTTCCGCAAGGACATCGGGCTCAAAGAGACCGCCTTCGCCGCGGTTATCAGACATTGCTATGGACTATTGGGATTGATATCTTTCTTCACGGTCGGAGAAGATGAAGTAAAGGCCTGGACGGTTCGAGAGAATACGCCCGCTATCCAGGCGGCAGGCAAGATCCACACGGACATCGAGAGGGGCTTTATCAGGGCCGAGGTCATGGGCTATGATGATTTCATCAGGAGCGGAAGCACGGCCGAGGCGCGCAAGCACGGTTTGCTGAGATTGGAAGGTAAAACCTATGCCGTACGCGACGGGGATATCATGCATTTCCTGTTCAATGTGTAGTGATCGTCATATTTGCAGCGGGCCCGGCATAGTCCTTCCTCATCAAGTTCACCGCGAAAAAGCGTGGTGATATAATATACGTACAAATTTTCTCATGTCTGAAATAAATGTCCGCCAAAGGCTGGAGCGGGCCGAAGAGAATCTGTCGCCCTACGCGGCGCGCAGTATTGCCAGCCGCGGCAGGAAAACGGCTGAGCAGTCGTGCCCGCTGAGAACGGCCTATCAACGCGACCGGGACCGTATCATATTTTCCAATGCGTTCCGCAGGCTTAAACATAAGACACAGGTATTTATTGCGCCGGAGGGCGATCACTACGTTACACGGCTGACGCACACGCTGGAAGTTTCACAGATAGGCCGCACTATCTCGCGGGCGCTTTCCTTGAACGAGGACCTGACTGAAGCTATAGCCCTCGGTCACGATCTGGGGCATACTCCTTTCGGTCATATAGGTGAAAAGGTACTGAATGAACTGGTCCCCGGCGGATTCAAACATTACGAGCAGAGCCTTCGTGTGGTCGACTGCATCGAAAACAAAGGCCTGGGACTTAACCTGACATGGGAAGTGAGGGACGGCATACTGAACCATTCCAAAGGTGATCTCGAAATACTGGAGGAAGGATGGAACAACGTGTCCACGGTCGAGGGCCAGGTAGTGAAGATGGCTGACCTGGTGGCCTATATAAACCATGACGTAGAAGACGCTATGCGTGCAGGAATAATATCCCGGTCCGACCTCCCGGCCTCCACCATCAAGACTCTGGGACAGTCCAATTCAAACCGTATCAACACGCTGGTCACCAACATCGTCTCTTATTCAGCAGGGAAAATGGACGGCGGCTGCTCGAGCCGGCAGATTATAGGCATGAGCCCTGAAGTATTAAGCGCTGCGAACGAGCTGCGCGAATTTCTCTTTGCCAGGGTTTACCTGAACAGTGTGGAGGCCGAGAAAGCATCGGATGCCCGTGAGATAATACTCCTGCTGTATCACCATTTCCTGGATAATCCGGCGAAGCTGCCCGACGAGTACAGATTGTTGGATGGCGATAATGAACGCCGTATAGCCGACTATATAGCAGGCATGACAGACCATTATGCTATACTCACAGCAGAAAACCTCAGATAAATATAGATTTTATTAGATATTAAAGTACAGTATAAGCGCTGATCAGGTAATGAACACAACTGACGAGATCAAGCAGCGGCTGGACATCGTGGATGTGGTATCACAATATGTCAAGCTGACTAAATCAGGTCGCAACTATAAGGCCAACTGCCCCTTCCACAGTGAAAAAACGGCCTCTTTTTTTGTTTTTCCTGAAAAGCAGAGCTGGCATTGTTTCGGAGCATGCGCAACAGGAGGTGACATATTCACCTTCGTGATGAAGAAGGAAGGCATCGATTTCGGCCAGGCTCTGCGTGTCCTGGCGGAAAAGGCCAACATCACACTTACCTATAAAACGAGCCAGGCCTCTTCGGAAGACAAGGCCAGGCAAGACAATCTCTTCAAATTGAACGAGGTGGCGGCTGAATATTTCCACTATCTGCTGATGCATGATGCGGAGGCCGATACGGCCAGGAAGTACACCGCAGGCAGGGGACTTTCTCAGGCAGTAATAGACAATTTTCAGCTGGGATACTCGCCCAATAAATGGGAAGGCCTGCTCGGCTATTTGTCCAAAGCGGGCTACAGGGATGACGAGATGCTGGCAGTCGGCCTGATCGTTCAACGCGATACCGGCGGCTTCCACGACAGGTTCAGGAACAGGCTGATGTTCCCCATCCGGGATTCAAAGGGCCGGGTGGTTGGATTCGGCGGCCGTGCGCTGGATGATTCGACACCCAAGTATCTGAATTCGCCGCAGTCTCTGCTCTTCGATAAGAGTTCCATTATTTACGGTATCGAGCGTGCTGCAGGAGCGATCAGACAACATGACAGCGTAGTGATCACGGAAGGATATATGGATACCCTGGCGGCACACCAATTCGGCTTCGAAAATACGGTCGCATCGATGGGGACAGCGCTCACGGAAAAACAGATATCGACTCTACGCAAGCTGACGCGAAATATCATCGTTGCGCTCGATGCCGACGCGGCCGGGCTCGAGGCCACAGCGCGCAGCATAACCACCATCGACGAACAGATACCCAGGGAACACTGGATGTCCTGGATTGAGCCAAGGACCTACAGTGAACTGGTCAAGCACGAGGTCCAGGTTGTTGAGATTACAGGGGGCAAAGATCCGGACGAGATCATACGCAATTCGCCGGAAAAATGGGCCGGGCTGCTTAAAGAGTCTCAGCCTATAATCGATTTTACTTTAAAAAAGGAAATTGCTAATATAAACAAAGATAGTTCCAAAGACAAGTCCGCGTTAGTATCAAAATTTTTACCGATTTTATCTCATATTGATGACTCTGTCCGGCGCGCCCATTATGTTGAAAAGCTCTCGCGTTTGCTGGGTCTGGATGAGAGATTCGTACGTGATGCGCTCTTTGAGCTCCAGGCCAGGGAAAAGAAATCTAAAACAGCCAGCGGAAGCAAGGTTATAAAGAACTATGCTAACCAGATCACATCATCGCGGCATATTGAAGAGTATTTGCTGGCTTTGCTGTTGCAATTCAGCGACCTTCGAGAGGAAGGCATGAGACTATCGGTGAATTATTTTGAACATCCGGAGAATAAGGATATATTATTAAGATGGCAGGTTAATGCCGATACCAATTCGTTTGACGCGGAGATCGATCCCGCTGTTAAGGAATTCTACGATCATCTGATCTCCCTGGCACATCAGTTACCCCCTTCTCTGCATCAGAATAAGCGGGAGAGAGAATACGCGTTAAACGATTGTATCAACAGATTGCTGGAAAGCCACATGAAAAATCTTGAGATCGAGAAGAAGCTCATCCTATCTGAAGTAAAAGGCAGGGGCGACGTGGAAGAACAGGTCGCCAAACTGATCGAGCATGGTATACAGGAGAGTCAGCAGCTACATGATATTTTCAAGAAGCGCGGCCGACTTTTCAGCCGTATTAAGGGAGTCTGAATGGCAAAGAGCGCAAAATCGGTAAAGAAAAAGAAAACACCTCCGGCAAAGGCTGAACAGACGGTCAAGGTTCAGGTTTCGGCTAAGGCTAAAGTGGAAGCTGTGATAGCGGAGGTGGCAGAGGCCGCGGTGCGTACGGATTTCGAAGTCCGCCCCGACCCCTGGGGCAAGATCGAAGCCGACGCCATCCCGCAGGACGAGAAAGAACTGCTTTTCAGCGATATCGAGGCGGCCCCGGAGTTTGCCGAAGAGTGGCTGAAGCCGGAAGTGGAGGAAAAGCCGCTGGTAGAGCTTGAGATTGAGCTGGCCGAGCACGAAGCAATCGACGAC
>CAYVBI010000077.1:0-9003 GCA_964448985.1 uncultured Dehalococcoidales bacterium | reverse complement strand
TCCCATAAGGTTCTCCCTCAATATTTTTCTATCTCCCCAAGCAATTTATCGTTGTTTTTTTATTTTGGGAAACATATGGGGTTTTGACCTTGGGGAAGGAGGGAGGCGGCTGACCGGGCCGCCCCTTTCCTTTCAATCATAAGCCCGCCGGAGTGATCCAGTCGCGGAGCTCCAACTCCTCCCACTGCTCTATCCAGTCCGGGTGACGGTGACCTTTCGGGTTTTCAAGGCAGTGATGACCGGGAGCGGAAGGCGACACACCTATATAATCCCACAGGCTGATTGCCTTTCCGCAGGCGCAGATCTGACCTTCAGTGTGTGGCTGGTAGGCGTTGACTGTGCCGCAGCCAGGGCAGGTAAGCTTTTCCCAGAAAAACGATGTGATAGATATTTCGATGGTCATGACTTGGCCTCGGGCTGCCATTTCCCGCACTCCTGACATTTGAAGGCGGCGAAAGGTTTGTGATTATCCTTGCGGGTGCCGGTGACCCACTCAAGGTTGTTACTGCCGCAGCCGATGCAGGTGCCGGTCTTAACAGCCGGCGGAGGAAGTTTCGGGATAAAGGAAGGAACGGCCGGGCCGGCGCCGGTGGCCCTGGCGCTGACGGCCGGCATGGGTTTGGACAGCAGCGGGACCGTGCCTGTGACGTAAGCAATGACCTGCTCCAGATCCGCGGTGACCTGGGCAAGGGTATCGCCGAAGATATTGAAGCGGACGGACATTTCATCCTCGGCCTTAACGCCAGTGACTTCGACGTGGAAGCGGGAACCATTGGTTGCCATATTGTTACTCCTTAAAGTTTATTTGTGCCGGTGAACCACGCCCACCGGCAGGCGGCAAGGCTAAATCCCGGGTGGCCAGCCCCGCTCAGCGAGCGGGACATAAGGACGGTAGGCGTCCAGTTGACGGGCCAAATACGACGACCAAGACATAAAGCCGGTAATGGAGGATTTAAAGTCCGCCATCCAGACCATCAGGTCGGACGCATCGACCAAATAGATATCGAGGTCGGACGCCTCCTCAACCACAGGTGCGAACGGATGCATAACTTTTACTTTCAAAATAGCCTCCTTTGGGTATTTAATAACTTCTGCTCCAAGCGCCTCGACCTGGCCGCCTGGAGCTGGGACCGCCTGCGCCGAAGGCCCAGGGGGCAAACACAGACCCGGGGACAAGCCTTTTTACAAGGCCGGACCCGCCCGCAGATGCCTTTGACCTTCACCGATTTGACCTCCTTTTTTTAAACCTTTCCTTTTTTTTCTTACCAGGGACGTTCTTTCGCCGCTGCTCTTCGTCCCCTCCATGTCAGGTGGTAAAAATAAAAAAAGTCACCGGTCGAACATTCAACAACGAACGGCAACTTTATAACTGGGACTTTTTTTATTTTTAGGCTTTAGCCCCTGCCACTTGACAGGCGCAGCGGCGGAATATAATCACGCGTGAAAAAAAAGGTTCTTTCTTTTCTTTCTTTTCCTGAAACTTGATAACAGACAAACTTGATAGGCGTCCCGCCCCACTACGTTATGAGCACGAGATAGGTTTTTAAAAAAGAAAAGGAAATAAGATAAGCATGAAACAGAATAGGGAAGAGGATGATGGCCGCAGCGGAGGGGCGGGGCGGGGGGCGTACTCCGTACCCTTACCTTCGCCATTGCCGCTCCCTTTGCGCCCGCGGCAAGGCGCTACCGGCTGCCCACCGTTATTGAATCTTAGAAGTGCACGGGTACGCCCGCGAAGATAATTGTCCGAGCAAGCGAGCCGCACGATGATGCGATAAAGTCATCTACCGATATTAAAAGCGTCATGGTGGGGCGCAGAGCAGCGAGTAAACAATGTTCTACGGCGCATGAAATATGGTGTGGCCCCTGTCGGAGGCCGATAAAGGGCAGTTGATTAAGACGGCCGGAGCGGTGGACACACGATATTTCAGCTAAGGGCGGGCGTACCGGTGCCTTACCGCTGGCGAAAGGTGGCAGCCGGATGGAAGGCGTTCCCCCGTGCGTCCTGGCAGACGGACGCCGCACAGCTTAGCGGGGGCGCCGCTCAGCTCCGGCCGTTCCCTTCCCGGGCGGGACGCTTCGCGGCGCCGATACGGCCCGGTACGCTGCAGACGGCGGGCCATGGGTCGGGGCGTGGGACCATGGGGGCACCGTACCCTGGCGGGGGAACCCTGCGGGCGGCCGGCAAGGGGCTTGGGTGGGGTGGGGATAACAGGTTGCCGGCTGTGCTATAATCGCCGATACGAGGGGTAGTTAACCATGAAAGTTTATAACTACAGTCTAAAGGAGCCGGGATATGGCAGGTGAAAAATCGCTCATCCCTGTTGATAGGATTGAAAAGGCAATTCTGTTAATGCGTAGGCAAAAAGTCATGCTTGATGCAGACCTGGCAGAGCTTTATGGAGTTGAAACCCGTGTTCTTGTTCAGGCGGTCAAACGTAATCTGGGGCGATTTCCGGAAGATTTCATGTTCCAACTCAGCAAGGAAGAGGCTGATTTTTTAAGATCACAAATTGTGACCTTAGAGAAAGGACGAGGGCAACACAGCAAATATCTACCATATGCTTTTACTGAACAGGGTGTTGCCATGCTATCCAGCGTTTTGCATAGTCAGCGTGCTATCCAGGTGAATATTGAGATAATGCGAGCCTTTATCCGACTGCGGCAGATGCTTGCAACCCATATAGAGCTCGCCCGCAAGCTCGACGCCCTGGAGAAAAGGTACGACTCTCAATTTAAACAGGTATTTGATGCTATTCGTCAGTTAATGGCGCCACCTGAGCCTAAAAGGCGGCCTATAGGATTTCGCACAAGTAAAAAATAGTGCGCACATTAAAGGACAGGATGATAAGCTATTGTTACCAAGGTCTATCAAGCTACGGTCGATAATTCAAACTCACCAGTTTGACCCCCCGTCAACCCTTTTACCAGCAACAGTTATAGTGTTATTAATAATATATATAGGGGGTAAAGCTCGGCTGGCCGATATCGTCAAACAGAAGGCCATGAGTGATATATCAGAGAAATATGCTGAGCTAATCCAATTCATCAAGATCAAGGAATTGAAGGGTCACAGGCAGAAAAAGTAAGGCCATTAAACGAGTTAGGGGAGAAGGCCATCTCGAAAAATGACCTTCCCCCCTGGAATAGCAAATCTATACTATGTAACATAGCGTTTTATATCGACTATTGTCAAATAACCTTTCAATGCACGTAAATGTGTGTACGTCCTTTATTTTGACCCCCCATAAGCCTTTTTAACATCAGCCATATCATTACTGTTATATGTATATATATGGGGGTTGGCTGCGGGGCAATTCTGGTGGTGTCTCCTATGTGGCATATTGTATACAATAGCGTGGGGTGTGTGTTTTCCGCAAGACGGAAAAAAGCGGAAACGAATACCAGTGGGCGAGAGCGATTCGTTTCATTCGTTTCTTGCGGAAATCGATTTTTCTTGTGGGTGTGCGGGGCCGGCGGGGGGAATTAAACGAGTCAAATGGCACTCACTATATCAAGCCATGGCCGCACAGCTTTAAGGTGATGCTCCGAGCAATCGGGATCAGAAAGCAACTTCTCCAGGTCAGGGAGATATCCGCCCTTTTTCGAGGAAAACACCGGTGACCCTCTTGAGCGCCATATTTCGATAGCCTGGTCAACCGGCATACCCAGTATGGCCTCGCGGCGGTCAACTGCGGTGTCGGTCTGCGGGGCCACTGCAATATCTTCATTAAGGCCGCCAACTGAAATAACGCTTTGCGTTTGATAGGTAGGGCTTTGATTAACATCGCCAGCTTTCCTTATCTGGCGATCCTGGCGATGTAAATCATTTTCACTCTTTGCTGCATTAAGGTCGCCAGACTGGCAATGTAAATCATTTTCACTCTTTGCTGCATTAAGGTCGCCATGCTGGCGATGTAAAACAGCAGGCAGTTCCCATGACCAGATCCCGGCGCCCCGCTTGCCTTTCGCACCTATCCGACCGGTAATGACGGATATTTGAGACTTAGCCCGTTCCAGTGTCCGTTTGCTGATACCGATGGATAATGCATCGCTATAGACGAACTTTCCAGGCATCGGGCCATAGGCGAGTTCATCTCTGAGAAAAGTGATGGCGGCGACCAGGGCAGACCCGCCAGCAGTATTATCCGCGGGCTGTATATGCGGCTGCTCTTCGGCAGCCTGGCGCTCAATAGGATCGCGGTTTATTTCAGTCATTACTTACCCCCGAGACTGGCGGCTCTTGCAGTATTATATTGTTATCTTTCGCCCATTTAGCCCATGCCTGATCTGCGTTTTGATACCCAGCGTCGAAGCCATTATCAAAACCGTTTATGAACGCCCACATGACAGGCTCCATCATTTTCAAGGTATACTTTTTCCTTTCCTTCCCAAACTCCAGGCAAAACTTTATTAGCGCTTCTTTCCCCGGATCCCCTTGATCCAACCCGAAAAAGTCCCAGTACCTATCGATGAATTGCCTCACGGTTTCTTCTGATATCGGCAACTCGGGACCTGGTAGTAACTTCGCCAGCCAGGGCGGGGTCATCATATCTCTAGTTGTCTTTTTCACTTTTCCCGCCCTTATAACCGACGTTGGGGTTGCCATCTTTGTCTAACCAAACACCGGCGTCGATTTCCCACTGTTCCAGCTTAACCTGTTCGGACTGACCCGCCGGCGGCACACCAGCGGCCTGAACCGGAGGCGGCACAGGCGTGATGCCTGCCGGTGTATTATGGGCAGGTGACTTGTTAGCATCTCCACCTTTTTCATTTAACGGTGGAGTATGTGAAACTGTGAAATCGATCGTGGATTGCTCTTTCACAGGTATGTGGAATTGTGTGAAGTCTGCCAGGTCATCGGGATATGGCAGAGCTACTTCAGCTGGCATCGGCTCGCCTATAACCAGAGCAGCGGGGTGGTTTTTCTTTACCTCGGAATTAACCAGCCAGCCGTTCTTCAGGCACTTGCGTACTCGGCGCCGGACTTGCTCGACCCGAAGGTGCAGATGTGCAGCAACTCTTGAATAGGTCACGGGTTTCTCATCTGACGCTGCCAACGCCCCAACGGTATTAACAAGACGCCTAATATCGTCAGTCAATCCTGTCGTACTATCAACAAACATTGAATTGACCAGGTTGCGTACGTAAGCATAATCATCCAACGTGGCTATCAATCTGCCATCCTCGTCGCTTTCACGGCTACTTTGTCGCAATAGCGCCACTGATTTAATCAAAGACAACAGTCTGGCAAAGTCCCTGGTTATGCGAGTTTCCTGGCGAAGTACGGCCAACCGCTCGGCTAATAGCTCAGCAAAGGGTACGACTACACGGGCCGGGGCTTTCAGTTGTAACCATTTCTGAAAGGACTGAAGATCGCTGCGGGTTATTTGCGCGCCGGGTTTTATTTCCATCTTTGCCTGAGCTATGAGGGCACATTCAATTTGCCGCTGATCATCGGGCACTTCGAGTAAAAACAACCGACTCATCAGCTGCTTACCCAAGTCATTTACTGATGTAGTTATCAGGGAAGTGGGGCCTGGCTTAATTACCTTCCGGGCTGTGTAATCACCGGTTTTTTTACTTTTAACGCTTACTTCATAATGCAAGCAATGGTCCTGCAATAAATTCCGAATTGCGCTGGCGGCTGGATTATCCTCCCCGGCAGGCAAGGAATCGGCCTCTGAGAATACTAAACACCGGTGCTGCAAATCCTCATCATTAAAAATGATTATCCGGGGCGATCCAGCGTCGATGACGTAATACGCCTCAACGGGCAGAAACCTTAAAACAGTCTGAAGAGTATAAGATTTACCCGCCGATGGAGGGCCCTTGAGAAGTAAATGTACCGGCATGGAGCCCATCCGCTGTTCCAAAAGCCTGGAAGTCGCAGCCAGATAGGTGATCAGCACAGGTATAATGTCTCCGCCGTAACCGGATTCACGTATTGCGTCCTCAACTATTTTTAGGGGATCAGCAGCCTCGATTATGCCGGCACATTCGGTTTGAAGAGCTGCCAGTTCTTTGCTATCGTTCTCTCGCTTAACAGCAGTGGCGGGCTTCGCATCCAGGCGCAGCGAATCGACCAGAGTGAGAATGTCATGCCCCTGTATGTGCGCGTCGGAGAGATCCTTGATACCATCGGGCGCTACGATTACCTTTACTTCAGAGTAACTTTTCAAGATCCGTGCCGGGAAGTCGGCGGCACCGGGTTCCTGCCAAACAAATACCTCAAGGCCGGCCAGGTAACTACCCCACATCATCGGCCATATACTTTTACCGGGCGCACCCAGGGCAGGAATACCATGATGCCAGGCGGTCCAGCAATCAGATTCGCCTTCAACAAGCAGTAGCCAACCAGCTTTGCGGGCGTCTTCCAACCGGTTTAAACCATAAGGTGAAGTGCTGTCACCCTTCCTCCAGTGGAAGCGATCAGCGCCTGCCCACGCTTTTCGGTGACGGACACCTCTCTCAACACCATTTTCATCAAAATAAGAAATGCGCAGAGCCGGAAAACCTAAATATATTTCGTCGGTGACACCGAGACCGCGTATAAAATCTACTGGTAACTTCTTGGCATCTGCCATTTCACACAGGGTCACACCCCCAGTGAAATCATTTTTCACGTTCGATTTCACAGTTTCACAGGGTCGACCGTTGGATAAAGGCATGGGCCCCGGCTTGTGGCCGTAGATGGTGGGCCCTGATCCGTTACCAGAATAAGCCAGGCTGTCATAACCCCATGCGACGCAAAAGTCCAGATAACCATGTCTCCCACCATGGCAAGTGATGAGAGCTTTATCGCTGGCATCCTTTAAGGTAACGTGTCCATCAGGTGTGTCATGCCCCGGCAAAGGGCATGGCGCTTCCCAATGGTCACCAATTTGTTTAGCGCCGGGGAACCTGGCGAGGATCTCCTCAAAGGTTCGGGGTCTATTCATAGCACTTTCCCCGAATCAACATCCTTTCTCATCATGATTACCTGAGAGTAAAACCGTCATAGCATGCCTGGAGACCATCAGCCGCTTATCGCCGATCCTCAGGACCCTGACCGGCAATTTATCCTGTTTGGCCAGCTCATAGGCAAGATTCTTGCTGATACCCAGTGCCCTGGCTACTTCCGGTATGGTCATGGTTAATGTATCCATTATTTACCTCCATCTTTATTAATTCCGTCTATAATTTTTTGTATGTCGCCCATGCGGAGACGGTAATCTCCGCCGGGAAGTGTAATCGCGTGCAGATACCCGACCTTTATATAACGCCTGATAGTCTCGCGTCGTACCTTGAGGATCCGGGCGGCCTCCTCTACTGTGATTAGCTCTTCCGTCATTTTGACCTCCTTGACAGAGCAGGTGCTATACACTATGCTAAATCTGTCTTTAATCAGCATATCACTGCATTTATATCTGTCAAATAGATAAATAATATCCACATTGTGGATAAATGGATAAACAATGGAAAGTGAGGTAAGAATATATGCCAAAAGGACCGAAAATTACTGATGCTATCAAGAATACGATTGCAGGAGTTTACCTGAAACATCCGGACTGGCCTGCGTATAAAATCCAGCGTGAGGTGCATATAAAATTGAAATCTGATTATCCGGGGATACCACCTAGTTGGCCGGGGATAAGCGCAATTCAAAAGGTACTATCTAAACTACGCGTGGAGGTTGTTAAAAGGAGCGGTGAATCACATAAACTTGATAGACCGTGGAGTATAGACACGCTATATCAACATGAAATACCCCCCGAAACGCTGCGCACCGTTCTGAATATGGCCATCCACTTCAGGCAAAGTATTGGGGAAGGGCGGCTGATGACTATTCGAGAGGCGTTGTGGGCAGCCAGGTTAAGTTCACTAAAGGATTTACGTAAACTCCCTTTTTATATTAAGGCATATGCGGAGCAAGAGATGATTGCAGAAATAACGCATGATTTCACCAGTAATCCAGAAGGCGGCTTGGATTTTCTCCTCTACCGGGATCTAACAAACAGGAGCTTTAATGCGCGGGTATTTGATGATTGGGGAAAAGAAATAATACAGGATACGCCAGCAAATATCATAGAGGAAGTACAAGAGTTGCACAGAAGGATAAGGGAAGAAAGAAACAAAAAAGGAGGAGGATGATGAGAGGGCATATTATCAAAAGGGGCAAGAATAGCTATACCGTCGTTATCAATGTAGGAAAGGACCCCACTACCGAGAAATATAAGACGCAATGGGTCAGCATCAAAGGCACCAAAAAAGATGCTGAAAAGCGCCTTTCAGAGCTATTGCACCAGATGGATAACGGCACCTTTATGAGGCCCGGCAAGACTACCCTGGCTGAATACCTGAAAAAATGGCTGTTAGATTACGCTAAAGTCAATCTCTCGCCTCGGGGATATGAGCGCTATGAAAGTATAATTCGTGTCCACCTGATACCCAGCCTCGGAAGCATAACCTTAACGCAACTAAGGCCGGATCACCTACAATCGCATTACACCGTTAAGCTCAAAAGTGGACTTAGCGCTTTAACCGTGCGATATCTCCACACTGTGCTGCATAAGGCGTTACAAACGGCGATCAAACGCGGGCTTATCAATCGCAATGTAGCTGACGGTGTGGATGTTCCTCGTGCCCAGCGGTGTGATATGCAAACCTGGGACGAATATGAAGTAAATCGTTTCCTGGAAGCTGCAAAGAGCAGCCGCTATTATGAGTTATTTTATTTAGCAATATTTACGGGTATGCGAAGGGGTGAATTGTTGGCTTTGCGCTGGCAGGACATTGATTTCCTGTTTGCTCAGATATCGGTTAATCGAACTTTACATCGACTGCAAGGCGGCAAATATGGAGACGGCAGTTATGTATTCACTCAGCCAAAGACGGAGAGAAGCCGGCGCACTATAGCATTATCACCCTCAGTTATCCTTATGCTGAAAGAGTATAAGGAAAATCGGGCGGCATTGCTTTATGAGTTGGATAGGTCATTAAAAGACGACGACCTGGTATTCA
>CAYVBI010000076.1:0-9020 GCA_964448985.1 uncultured Dehalococcoidales bacterium | reverse complement strand
TCACCCGCCACCTCGGCCTCATTTCTATTATAAGCGGCATACTGCTTATAATAGTCGGTATATTGATGCTGACCAACCAGCTTACCTGGTTGAGCCGGTTTGCAACCTGAATGCGTTATAACAGGAGAAAGGCAACCATGAAATTTGTATTACCAGTTCTTCTCACGACACTTTTTTGCGCAGTCATGCTGGCCGGCTGCGGGGCTCCCGCTGTGTCATGTCCCAAAATCGGCGACAAGGCGCCGGACTTCACCCTGCCGGGTATCGATGGGATAAACCATAGCCTGAGCGACTACGCAGGCAAACCCGTTGTGATCAACACCTGGTCGATAAGCTGCATTGAATGCAAGAAGGAGATGCCCTACTTCAAGGATGTAGTCGAGCAGTATGGGCCGAAAGGCCTGATTTTCCTGTCCGTAAACACCATGGACAGCATCAACACAACCAAAAATTATCTTAACCAGAACGGGTATAACTTCACAACCGTCATCGATTTGAAAAGCGTTATATATAAGCAATTCTGCTGCCCTAAAAACGCGGACCCCAACACGTTCTTCATCGGGGCCGATGGCGCCATCAAGTCCATTAAGATAGGTAGTTTTGCTACCAAGGATGAACTGCTGAATGAAGTCAATAAAATTATGCCCTGACGCCACAGGGGATCACGATAAGGTAATATGAAACAAAAAGATCCGCCGCAGTTCTTATGGATACTATGCGGTTTGACCATATTTTCGCTGGCTGCTATTGCGGTTATCGACCGGATCAGTCATCCCGGCATACGGGTTGACAGCGCTCCTCCGGCAGCGGTATCGTCTGATCTCTCACCTGTGAAAGTAGGAACTCAGATAGGCTTCGCCGCGCCCGATTTCACTCTGCCTACCACAGGTGACAAGGAATTCAAACTCAGCGATTACCGGGGTAAAAATGTGGTGCTGAACTTCTGGGCCACCTGGTGCGGGCCTTGCCGTTTCGAAATCCCCGCGTTCAAAGAGCTACACGATAAATACAATGACGGCAGCACTGTTATAATCGCAGTAAATTCTATGGACAATCCGGACAGCGCTTTATTCTACGCCACTGCCAACGGCATGGATTTCATAATTCCCCTCGATCCGCGGGGTGTTGTATCCACCCTCTATGATATAAGGGGCATGCCGACTACATTTTTTATCAACGATAAGGGCATCATCACATCCATTAAAATCGGCCCATTTATCAACATGGAGGAGATAGAGGAACGTTTGAACTCCTTCAAATAAAGCTGACCTGACGGTAAAATTCAGTTATAATATGTCAAATATGGTGTTTTCACATGAATGACGGTAGCAACATGCTCAAGAAAGTTGAGCTGGATAAATGCCGTGAGGATCTGGCGCTGCTGCAGACCCGCTTTAACGTTGGAGAGATCGGCAGCGATGTATTTGATTCCGAGAGCAAGATACTGCTCAACAAGATCAGCATGCTGGAAAAAGAAGTAAATAAAATACCGCTCTCCATGAGCGATAAATTTAAAAAGCACCGGGCGCTCATAGTGATTATAGCCGCCGTCGCCCTCGGTCTGCTGCTCTGCGCCACTGTAATATTGCTGGTGCCGAGGCAGGGTACCGGCGTGGGCAATATCGCCCCTGATTTCGTTATGCAGATCACTGATGATAATACCACGGCGTTAAGCTCTTTCCGAGGTAAAAATGTCGTGCTGGTCTTCTGGGACAGGGATTTCTGGGACGACCATTTCTTCAATGTCAACGGCGTGGTGCGCAAGCTTTACACGCCGGATAAGCTCAATGAGCTTATGCAAAAGTATCCCCCGGGCGACCTGGCCATTATTGCCATCGCCTCCGGCGCCGGCAGCAGCGAGATAGACGACATGGTAAAAGAGTACGAGATAGGTTTCCCTGTCATCAGCGACACGTCGGGAAAACTTCGTTCCAGCTACAACATATCGTATGAGCCAACATGTGTTTTCCTGGATAAGAACGGCATAATCAGGGCCAGGGTGGAAGGCCCCATTATATCCATATCCGATTACGAACAGATCATCCACACCATCGGTAGCGGCGGGACCGTCAATATACCGCAAACACCAATAGCGAACGTGCTCGTCCAGTCCAACAACGAGAAAAGCGCCATGGTGAACTGGAGCACTGCCCTGCCGACCACGACACAGGTCGATATTGACGGCAAGAATATTCTAACGGTGATAACGCCCGCTCCGGTCACACTCCACTCTCTCAGCATCAATGACCTGTCCCCAAACACCTCCTACCATATCAGGGTCCTGTACAATGTGAATTATATCAACGTTTCGGAACATTCATATAGCGCGCTGGCAGATACGATAGTCTCGAAACGCTACCTGGCCACGACTTCGGGAACGGATTCGAGTTACCCGGAGATATCGGGAGCCGGGACCAGCTCGATAGCAGATTCATACATACTGGTAACATGGAAGACCGACGAACCTGCCAGCGGTGAAGTCGATTACAGCATCGGCAAGGATATGCTGGGCACTGTATCGCAGGGAAACAGCCTGACAATCTGGCACACAGTCAAGGTTGACGGCCTGACACCTGATACAGAGTATTTTCTGAAACTGAGATCGAAGGACACCGGAGGCAAGGAGTCTACTCAGGACCTGCCGTCAGTCAAAACGCTGAGCATGGTTGAGACGGCTCCTCAGGTGGGCAAGCGCGCGCCGGACTTCACCCTGAAATCTATAGACGGTACCGAGTATTCTGTGGACCAATTCCTGGGCCGCAAGGTCATGCTTAATTTCTGGCTGGAAGGCTGCCGCGCCTGCGAAATGGAGATGCCATTGATTCAAACGGCCTTCGACAAATACGGGCGCAACGAACTTGCCATCCTGGCAGTCAACGTGCGCGGAGACCCCGATAAGGTCAAATACTACGTAGCCAACGAGAGACTATCGTTCCCTGTGCTGATGGACAGCGAAGGCGAGGCGGACTCGATTTACAAGGGGCCGGCCTTCCCGACTACCTTCCTTATCGATTCCACCGGCATTATCCGGGAGATAAAGACCGAGCGTTTCCAAACCCTCAGCGAGATAGATGACGCGCTGGCCAAATTAGACTGCTGCAAGTAGCCCACCGGGTTGAGGGGTCATTGATATGGGTAACAGACATCATTACGTCACATGGCTGGTAGTTCTCATTGTCCTCTTCACATTCGGCACGGCCGGCTACATGCTCATAGAGCAATGGAATCTCTTTGATTCCTTCTACATGACGGTCATCACCATTGCCACGCTCGGGGGCGAGGTGCACCCGCTCACCACCGCCGGCCGTATTTTTACCATCGTTCTCACGCTATTTGGAGTAGGTACCGTAATCTATATTCTTACCAGCATGGTGCAGGCAACGCTGGAAATGGAGTTCGGATCATTCAGGAGGTCCCGCATGGAAGCCAGAATCAGAAAGCTTGACAACCACTTTGTGCTGTGCGGCTATGGTCGCGTGGGTGAGGCTATTGCCGGCACCCTAAAACAGCAGAAATCCGACTTTGTGGTCATCGACCACGGCATCAACAGTTTTAACCGGGCCGTTCAGGACGGCTGTCTGAGCATAATGGACGATGCGACCAATCACGATGTACTCAAACGTGCCGGCATCGAAAAGGCCAGGGGCCTGATCACCGCTTTTGGAGACGATGCCTATAATACCTATGCCGTGCTGACTGCACGAGAGATCAATCCTCTGCTTACCATTATCGGCCGCGCCAACAATAGTGATGCTGTACGCAGGCTCAAGCAGGCCGGCGCCACTCATATAATCCTGCCCGAGGTAATTGGCGGCCAGCAGATGGCCCGCCTGGCTCTGAGACCGGCCACGGTCCAGTTCATCGAGACGGTCCTGGCAAACAACAAGGGCGAATACCTGGTTGAGGAAGTCTACATCAACGAGAATTCCACTCTTATCGGCAGAAGCATCAAGGACATTGAAGAAAAATTTTCAGGTGTGCGCATCCTGGCCATCAGGGAGAAGGACGGCGATATAATCATCAATCCAACTTTGAATACCCCTGTTGATCTGGGGGGCAGCCTCACCGCTTTCGGCACCATGCAACAACTGCAGGAAATTGAAGGTTGTTGTTCATTCACCCGCGACAGCAGGGGACATATAGTCCCCGACCTGTAACCTCGGCCTGCCCCACAGCACGGTATTAAGATGCGCCACCAGGTATAATGGGAGTGAATTTAAAGTTGGGCAGTATATAGACTGATGATTGCGATTTATATCTTACTCATTATGCTGGCCATATCAGAGTGGCTGCCGGACCCTGATTATCCCTGGAAATCCACTACCGTTCGCCAGTTAGAGAAAGAAGGATTTAGAGTTGAAGGCTTTTCTGGCAACCTCTGGAGCTATACTGTAAGATTTATCAGGCCGTAGCCGAAACTATTTTTCTTCAAAAGGACTTGATAATGAGTTTACGCACAAAGAAAATTCTGCTCTTCCTGCTGCTTACGTTCTTCATCGACTGGTCGATCGTGTACCTCTATATCGCTCTGGGAGGCAAGGTCGACAGCATAGGTATCATGCTGCTGGGCGCGGTATACATGGTGATACCCATGATTGTAACCATCATCATACAAAAGGCCATATTCAAGCAGCCGCTGGCCGGCCCCATGGGCATCTCCTTCAAGGTCAATCCGTGGTTCTTCGTGGCATGGTTCCTGCCTCCCATAATCGCGTTCGCCGCGATGGGAGTCAGCCTGCTTATGCCGGGCATAACATTCACACCTGACATGTCCGGCTTTCTTAACTCGATGGCAGCCTCACTAAGCCCGGAGCAAATGGAGCAGGCCAAAGAACAACTAGTCGCCATGCCTGTACACCCTGTGTGGCTGATACTGGTGCTGGCCCTCATCTCGGGCACAACCATCAACGCCTTGCTGGGATTCGGTGAGGAGTTGGGCTGGCGTGGTTTCCTTTTGAAAGAGCTGGCCTTCATGGGTTTCTGGAAATCTTCCGCGTTGATCGGATTCATATGGGGTATCTGGCACGCGCCGCTGATACTGCTGGGACTCAATTACCCGCAGAATCCGCAGCTCGGCGTGCTGCTGATGGCAGTCTGGACGATACTCATGGCGCCGCTTTTCAGCTATATACGCATCAAGTCGCGCTCGGTAATCGCCGCCTCGATCTTCCACGGCACTATCAACGCCGTACCCGGCCTGGCTATTATTCTTATATCCGGAGGAAATGACCTGACTGTCGGTCTGACCGGCCTGGCGGGATTTATTGTCTTCGCGCTGGCCAATGTATTGCTCTTCATCTATGACCGGTTTATCACCAGGGAAAAGGTGGATACCATTTTGAAACAGATTTCTGTGGAGCCCTGAATGCAGGACGGAGGATTGATTGAGCGTTTACCTCCTCCACTTCTTAAGCTGACTCTGACAGCCGGCAGGCTTGCAGAGAGTTCTGGATCAAGGATCTACCTGGTGGGCGGCATCGTGCGTGACCTGATATTGGGCCGCGCGTGCGTGGACATCGATATAGCTGTTGAGGGCGATGCTATGCAACTGGCATCGCAGATAGCAGAGAAACTGGATGCGCGGTTGACTGTCCACAATGCTTTCGGCACCGCATCACTAAAAATCGAAGGCTTCAACGTGGACCTGGCGACCTGCCGCAGCGAGATTTACCGGCATCCAGGTGCCCTGCCCCTGGTCAGGCCCGGTAAAATACAGGACGATCTGAAACGCAGGGACTTTACCATAAACGCCATGGCTGTCTGCGTCAATGCGCCTGATCGGGGTATCCTGACCGACCTTTTCGGCGCACGGCAGGACCTGTCCCAGGGACTGGTGCGCGTTCTGCACGATAAAAGCTTCCAGGACGATGCCACACGCATGATGCGGGCCGTACGTTACGAGCAGCGACTCGGCTTCAGGCTAGAGCACAGCACGGTCAGGCTGTTAAAGCGCAGCCTGGATATGCTGGATACGATCAGCGGTGACCGTTTGAAAAACGAACTGATGCTCTGGCTTAACGAAGACTATTGTTACAAGATACTGCGCCGGGCCGCTCAGCTTGGCATAATCAGTAAACTCCACCCTGCCCTTACCTGGAATCGCGCGATGAGTACGGCTTTCAGGCGGGCGTCTGTGCCTGCTAAGGTTACAACGTCGCCGCTGCATTTCTGCCTGCTCGTGCACAACCTGGACGAGGAGGAGCTGTATGAATTACTGGGGCGGCTCAATCTTACCGGCAGCCGTCTGGACCTGCTGAGCAACCAGTCGCTAAAACTCAAGAGCAGGTGCAAAGAGCTCGATAAACGGACCATAAAGAGGTCGAAAATATATTCGACGCTACATGAATACGACGCGATAGCCATACAGACTATTAATTGTTACGCTGCGGCTCCCATCCTGCGCCGGAATCTCACGCTGTACCTGGACACGCTGCGTTACGTCAAAACCTCGCTGGGCGGCAATGATCTGTTGAAAATGGGCGTACCGGAAGGGCCACAGGTGGGGACAATCCTCAATCAACTCCTGGCCGCCCGGCTGGACAGAACAATCCTGTCCAGATCCGACGAAATCAAATTAGCGCACCGGTTGGCCGGCCTTTAAAATGGCCAGACATTCAATATCAGAGGCAACTGATGTCCTATGCTGCAAAGAACTATAGCCCGCGGCACCTTGCCGCACCAGGCAGCCAGTAAAAATTTCCACCACCTTATTTTGAGCGCCCCGGCGGCAAGTCCTATCAGGTCGAAGGGCACAACAGGTACAAGGGCCACACCGAAAACAGCCCATACGCCGAAGCGATCCATCCAGCGCACCGCACTCCGATAGGCGGGCATTTGTTCATCGACTATTATTTTTTCGCCTGCATAGCCCACCCAGTAGGATGTCATTTCACCGATGGCGTCGCCGGTGCCGCTGGCAAATCCCACAAGGACGGGATCCCAGATGGCTGCAGCGGCGAACATAATAGCTGCGCCGGGCGTGGGGATGAAGATAGTGCAACTGCTGAGCAAACTGACAAAAAAAACCACCAGGTAGGCCAGCCAGCCGTAACTCTGCAGAGAAATACTGAAGATGTCCCGAAATTGGAAGAGGAGGAAGGCGATGGCTGCTGAAAGGGCTACCATGCCCAGCAGCAGCAGTCCTTCCTTGATCCACTTCGTCCACCTGCCGGCAGGCTTGATGCTTTCAACAGCCAAACTGATCCCTTCCTGTGGACGTGACAAGATAGGATTCTATTCCAGCGGCCAGCAGATTGGCATGAATGTCGGATGCCTCCTTTTCATTATATAGCATAGCAAAAAGTACCGGCCCCGATCCCGCCAGATGTACCTCGGATGCCCCCGCCCGGCGGAACTCCTCTATGTATTTACTCATGCCCGGGAAAGCTGCCGGCGCCACTTTCTCGAAAACATTGTAAAGTGACCCAGGCTTCATTTCAGCCCCGCTCTCGAATTGCCTCCGTACGTTTGCGCAGACAGCGCTGGAAGAATAATGATCGGATTTTAGCAGGCCGTATAGTGCGGCAGTCTTACCGGTCAACACAGGCACATCGGGCCGGAGTAAAACGAACCACGCCCTTTCGAGGTCAGACAGGGGAGTAATGCGTTCGCCCCTTCCCTCGACCAGGCAGGCGCCCCCGTAGATGAAAAAGGGCACATCGGACCCGATTCCGGCCCCGATCGCCGCCAGTTTCTCTCCGGTCAATTCCAGCTGCCAGAGAGAGTTGAGACCACGCAGCACGGCTGCGGCGTCGCTGCTTCCGCCACCTAACCCGGCTGCCACGGGTATGCGTTTCTCCAGTCCGATAACCACGCCTCTATCACAGCCCATGAACTCGCTAAGTACTTGAGCCGCAATGAGAGCGACGTTGGCCTGCTTCTCCACGCCCGGCAGGCTGAATTTCAGTTCTATGCGGTCGGCAGGCTCCAGTGTCACTACGTCGTGGAGGCTGACCGTCTGTATAATGCTGGAGATATCGTGATAGCCGTCGCTTCGACTGCCCAGTACCTCAAGCACGAGGTTAAGCTTGGCAAATGCCCTGAGTGTCAGCACCGTCCGCCTCCGGCTGCAGCGTAGAGCGCCGACCACTCCTCAAGGGAGAGCGCCCCCGGACGCTTGCCCGGATCTATATCCGCCCTGCGCAGTATGCTCTCCGCCTGTGCTGCTTCAACCTTCAGGCCGATGGAGAGCGAATTGCGGAGTTGCTTGCGCGGCGACGAGAACCCGCAATGAACCAGGTCGAGGAACCCGTCGATATCAGCGATATCCAGGGCCGGCGCCGCCAGCATGTTGAATTTCACCACGGCTGAATCCACTTTGGGAACGGGGTGAAACGAGGCCGCCGGCACTTTGAGTATGATCTCCGGGTTGCTGAAAAGCCGCATGCTGACAGCCAGGAAGCCCATTTTCCCCGGCGGAGCAGTGACCTCCCTGGCCACTTCCTCCTGCATCATGATGACCATCAGCGCCGGCCTGTTATCGGCACGCGTGAAATAGCGCAGGATGGGAGAGGTGATGTAATAAGGGATATTGGCCACGACTTTGTAAGGGGATACTCCGACAAGGACGTTCAAATCCTGTTTCAAGATATCCGCATGGATGATTTCGATATTGTGGTAAGCACTCAGCTTTTTCTTGAGCTTTAATACCAGGCCGGCATCGAGCTCGACAGCTATGACGCGCCCGGCGCCGGCGGCGAGCTTCTCCGTGAGCGCTCCCAGGCCGGGGCCGACTTCCAGTACGGTATCGTCCGCTGAAAGGGCGGCAGCCCCGATGATTGCGTCCCCGACGGAATCAACCACCAGGAAGTTCTGCCCAAGGCTTTTGCGCGCCCTGAGACCCTGGCTTCTTAGCCGTCGCTGAAATGTGTGGTCGGTCTCTCTACACTTATGCGGCAATAGACCGCTGCCTGTATAAATAATTAAGGGCCGTGCACCGGCTTTTGATAGTGTCCTTCAGCTTACGTCCGCCAGCCAGCTCCGGCCAGGTGACCCTGCGTCACCCGGAGCTTACTATTTAC
>CAYVBI010000075.1:0-9191 GCA_964448985.1 uncultured Dehalococcoidales bacterium | reverse complement strand
GATGATGAAGTCGTAATCACGCGGGTTGGGTATGGCAACCTGCGGCGTAGCCCAAACCAGGCAGAACAGCCCGAGGAACAGGCCGGCCTGATGGAAGAGAGGGAAGGGACACAGGATGCGCTCCTGTCCCTTGACTGCTTCCACGTAGTTGCCCCACTGGATCATATGACGGACGACGTTGTTGTGGGTCAGCACGGCGCCCTTCGAGGGCCCGGTGGTGCCGCCGGTGTACTGCATCAGCAACGGAGCTTCACCCTTAACCCTGACATTAACAGGATCGGCAGGGTACTCCTGCATGAGGTCCGTGAACCGGTATGCCGGTATCGGTGACTCAGGCACTTTGAGCGGCTGCGCATCCGGCAGAAAATCGCTGAAGCCGGTCAGCACGATGGACTTTAGCTGGACTTTATCGATGACCTGGCTGATATTACCCCAGAAAACGTCGAGCGCCAGAAGGATCTTGGCGCCCGAATCGTTGAGCTGGTACTCCAGCTCCCTGGGTGTCAGCAGCGGGCTGCTTGATGAGAAAAGCGGCAAAACGGTTGGAGAGCGCGTCGATCTGCCTGAAGATCATTTCTTTTCCCATGTAATTGACCGCGGTGATATCCGGCACCTCGTTTACGGCTTCCAGGAAAAGGTCGGTGAACAGCTTGTTCTCCGGGTAGTCGAAATGGCTTTTCACGTGCGGATCAAAGGACTTCCGCCAGAATTTAGCGGCGTAAGGATCGCTCACCATACTGCAACCTCCTCTAACTATAAATCTTCTGATGTTTCCCTATAGGTGCTCTTTTAGTGTAACAATCTTCGCGCATCCAGTAAACATCGGCCTTCAGCAGTCCTTTGAAAAGAAGCTATGAGTTTGCTATCATTCCAAAGCAATTAAACCGCGCATTGATAATCGAATGGACCTTATAAAAGCGATCAGCAATGTCCTCGGTGTAATCTGCATCGTAATCGGCCTTTTTCTTATACCGCTGAGTATCTGGTTTTTTCAGCCTGCGATTAAAAACAGGGACAGGACGTCCCTAGTCATAGCGATCATTGTTCTGGCCCTGGCCGCTGGCTGCTTCATCGGGGCATATTTTATGTTTACCAGCGGGATAATCAAAATGGCCCCGATGTAGCCCCGCTTACATTTGTTTTAAGGCTGTAATATCAGGACCTGCGCCAGGTCACCTGCCGACAGGAAATGCGTCGGCACCTGCTGCCCGTTGGCCCACATCTGTGCCAGGTCGTTGTAATAGGGACTCATGTAAAGACCGGACTGCCCGGGCGGGCTCATAATGGTGGATTTCTCCAGATCGGACATATCCACCACCAGCCTGATAACCCCTCCGGCATCCATGGCATACGGGTTCTTGCTGTCCCACATGCCCGCGTTGATGGTGAAACCATCACCGGCGGTGGAAATCGGGCTCAGGTTATAGAAACTCAGCTTGCTGCCCAGCGGATGCTTGAACGTCATCTGGTGGACCTTTCCCCACTGCCAGTTCGTGGGGTCCTGCCCCAGCCTGGCCGACAGTTCCGCTACCGCGTCTTTCATACTCTTCCTGATGATATCATCGCGTGTTTCCCTGATGGCGGCGGTCGTAATATCATCGAAAAAGCGATTATTGTTATCGTTCACCATAATCGTGAGCAGCCTGTCCGGGATATATAGCTGGTAATCCTGCGTGAGTTCTGCATTCAATTTGGCGCCTATCTTGTTTTCCAGCGTGTTCTGTACCATATACTTATAGAATGCGTTGAAGAGCGTGGTTGCCGGGCTCTCGATGTCGGAGGAATAGTCCCACCCCCTGAACAGGCCCAGCGCCGGCTTCATGTCGTCCATGCTGCCGCAGGCAGCCAGGATGTGGGGAACCCAGTACTGCGCCTCAACCGAGATATTGTCCAGCTGCATTTTCCTGATCTCGTCAAAGGTGAACCTTTCCTTGCTACTAACTATTTGATCAAAGCGCAGGGCACGCTCAATCATCCAGAAGTTGGTGATATGGTAGTCGACCTCCTTAGGAACGTTGTTGAAGGACGCCACGTACCCCTGGTAGGGATTTAAATCATAGGGAAGCCGGTCGAAGGGGACATAGCCGGTCCAATCGTATTTACCTTCATCGCCCGGCACGGGCAGCGTGCCGTCGCCGGCCTTGCGCACGGGAGGGGATGCAATGTACTGGTAACCTATATTGCCGTAAATATCGGCATAGCCCACGTTGAGCGTGGGTGTACGCACCACGCTTAACGCCCTGCGGAACTCATAGAAATTGCTGGCTTTATCCAGCGCGATAAAACCCTCCATGATGCCGAGGTGAGGCTGAAGGCCGACCCACATCACGGCGCAGTTGGCCGGCGCCCGGGTCATTACATCGGATATGATGGGGCCGTGCCTGGATATCCTGACCCGCAGTTTCTCCTCCCTCAACCCATCCTTGCCCTTGCCCTTGACCCTGATGGTCTCTTCAACTATCTTGAAATTCTTATAACCGTCTTCGGTCAGGTACTGATCGGGATCGGCGGGATTGATCTTTTCGATGAAGAAGTCCATCTCATCTCCCCGGCCGTTGGTGGTGCTCCAGGCGAAATAACGGTTCAGCCCAAGCACGTTGATGGTGGGGGCGCCGGGTATCGAACCGCCCATGACATCGTATTCTCCGCCCTTGAGGTGCACCAGGTAGAAAAGCGCCGGAATAGTCGGGGCCAGGTCAGGACTGCCGGTGAAAACGGCTTTGCCCGAGGCAGTGCGCTTGCCGGAAAAGATCATCCAGTTGCTGGCGGGCATATCCAGTGGAAACGGGCTGTCCAAGGTGCCGCTCCCTCCCGCAGCGGCGGCTACCGGTCCAGCAGAACAATCGATGCCGGATGTAACAGGCGGCAGATTGCTGTCATGAGAGCCGGATACCGTGGGCGCATCGGCGGGCACAATGGGGATGATCGTTTTCAGTATGTCGACGCCGGCCGAATCGCCGATCTGATTGAGTATTAGCTCCGTGTCCTTGGAACGGTTCAGGCTGTAGGCCATGAGTATCCCGCAGACCATGGTATCTTGGGGTTTCCAGGTTTGAGGTTTGAACCCGAGTATGGTGTATTCGCTGGGCAGGTACCTGGCGCCGGCTATATAGGCGTTTACCCCGCGGGTATAATCGTCGACTACCGATTTTGCAGCGGGCTCCAGGCCTGCATATTCTTCTTCGGCGGCGCGGTAGAAACCGAACGTCTTGAAATACCTGTCGGTATCGAGCATGATCTCGCCCAGCACCGACGACAGTTCACCCCTGCCCGCCAGGCGCGTCATGTCCATCTGGAACATCCGCTCGCGGGCTGTGATATATCCCTGGGCGAAAAAGAGGTCCTTCTCATTCTGCGCAAAGATATGGGGTATGCCATATTCGTCGGTACGCACGTCCACCCTGGCTACAAGGCCGTCCAGCTTTTCGCTGCCTGCATATGCCGGTTGGGGAAGTTTGAATACCACCTGTATGGCTATTGCCACGACTATCACCAGGACAAGTACAATGCTCAGTGATATGATCAACGCCCTGCCTTTTTTCGATTTCACGTGCCTACCTCCTGCCTGTAATTGCCTGTGTTAAAACGGCCTCGTAGCCCAGCTACCTGACTTCCATGCTTTTTTGCGCCGCCGGGAAGATGTCCAGCATCACGTAGATCTTCATGGCGGCCGGCAATACGGTTGCAGCCGGTATGGACAGCGTCACGGATTTGAGGTTCCCGTCCGCGTCGGCCTGAGGGGAGGTATTGGCCAGGTAGTCCATGTAGACGGCCTCATTGCTCTGCGGATCCACCAGCAGCAGCGCGGCGCGGTGCTGCGAAACGGGATAGGAGACGCCGGGGTCCAGCGAGAACTCGGCCGTGGCCTGCGCGGGGGCTTTTCCGTCCGACGGCTGGAAGCCGATATTGGTAACGTGTATCCCCTGCGGGGCATGGTTGACGGTCCCGTCGTAGGGGCGCGTCACGTAGGTGCCCGAGACCAGCAGTTTCTGATACCAGTTGTTGGCCAGCCCGGCGATGACCATGTACGGCCCGAATGTTGGTATGCCCAGCGTATCGGTGTCCGCGAAAGCGGCGGCATAGGTTGAATTGCCGTCCGCTACCAGGCGACCCCTCAGTTCGAAAAGGTTGAAAGGTATCTTGATGCCGGTGATGGCCATGGGGAAGCTCTGGTTCTGCAGAATAAAATCGGACCCCTGGTAGCGTCCGTTGAGTGGGATGGCGAAATCGCTGGAAGGATCGGCGACCAGCTGTCCTTTGTCGTCGTGCCTGGCGCCGATGGCCCAGAGTATGAACTTGCCGCGTCCGTTAGCATCCGCGACCGTTACAACCACCGGCCCGATCAGCCAGTCGATATAGTCGAAACCGATCTGGTTGAGGCTGGGCAGCATGGTGGGGATGGGCGCCGCCAGGCGGGTCCACTCCAGCCCGGTCACTTTATCGGCGGAGATGCTGAGAGGCAATCCGCCTTCTGTCGCAGCAGCGCGGAAATTGAACTGTCCCTCGAAATTGCCGGCCTCGGACCCGCCCAGCGTCATATTTCCCACCCTCCAGCCGTCGGTATAATATTTGCCGCGTACGTTAAGCTTGTAGTCCTGTCCCGGCGTAAGGAAATCTTTCGGCCTGATATAGATATAATGTCCGTCCGCCGAATGGTCCACGTCCATGGCGATATCCGGCTCGATCTCAGCTATCAGGGCGTCCTGAGGACACCCCACAGGGCTGTCGCAGAGCCGGGCGTTTACGGTCTCCCCACCTTTGCGCACGACCAGGCGCAGCGTGATCATGGCTGATGTTGGCAGAGCAGCGGGAAATTTGTCCAGCGTATTGCCTCCCGGCGTGACATAGTAGAGCGCGCAGACATCGTCGGGGAAGGCCTTAGCGGAGGCGCAGCGGGCATCGTTGGCCCTCAGGCAGTAGTCGTAGGGCACGTACCAGACCTGTCCGTGCTCTCCGCCGATATATACGCCCGTCTTGCCTAGGGCGGGAGAGCCGTTGAGGTCATTGCGGTCATTCAGCTCGGGCTCAGTGGAATTGGTATCGAACGCCCAGCGCAGTTTGCCGTTCGAATCCAGCGCGTACAGCTTGCCGTTGCCGCAGCCGAAGTAGATGATGCGTCCATCGCCCGTGGGCGCCAGCCCGATGACGGGAGAGGAGCGGATAACGTCGCCGGTGTCGTATTTCCAGATGAGCGAGCCGTCCGGCCTGAGCGCGTACATCGTTCCGTCCGCGGAGCCGAAATAGATGGCCGTGGTGTTGCCGGCCTCATCGCAATCCAGTGCGGCCGACGAGTAGATATGGTCTCCGCTGCCGAATTTCCATTTGACATCGCCCTTCTTCGGGTCGAGCGCATACATGTTGCTGTCGAAGCCGCCCATATAGACCGTGCCGTCCGAGCCGACCGCGGCCGAGGCCGCGATGAATCCCAGCGTGCGGGTGCGCCACAGCTCCACGCCGTCCGGCTTGACGCCCCGGATGTAGGTGTCGAGCGAGCCCCAGAAGATGGCGCCGTCCGCTGCGAAAGCGGCCTGGGACCAGTTATTGCTGGCGGTCTCGTAGGTCCACTTGAGCGTGCCGTCGGAATTGACGGCGTAATAGTTGAAATTAGTGTTGCCGGCGTAGAGGGTGCCGTCCGGCCCGATGGCCACATTGCCCTCGAACCAGCGGTTATAGCTGACGCCGGGCCGCAGTTGCGCTTCAAAGGTCCAGACCTGCCGCTGCTCCATTGGAACGTCATCGATGCGGAAGCGGTACATCTTGCCGTCGCCCGAGATAAAGGTAACGGCCGAATAGCCTTTGGCAGTATCGAAAGCGCTCAGCGCGCCTGCGGAGTCGATGATCTCGTCTGTCTGGTACTTCCACTTCAGAGTGCCGTTGGGATTCAAGGCGTAGAAGTAGTGGTCTGCTGAACCCACGTAGACCGTACCCTTGTCGTCGATCACGGGCGTGGAGAAAATGCCCTTGCCCGTCTGGAACATCCAGGGCTCGTCGCCCGTAAAGGCCGCGCGGATTGGGCTGAAGCCAGTGTTGCGCGTATCGTGGCGGAAGGTGGGCCAGGGCGAACCGGCCAGCGTGGCGCTGACGTTATCCGCAGCGACCGGCGTTTGGACGGTCTCAACAGGGGCGGCCGGTGCGCAGGCCGCAACCGCCAGAGAAAGCAGTATCAGGAACGATGTAAAAACCCACAGCACCCTATATTGTTTCTTCATAGTGCCTAAGTCTAAACCAGCCAATTACCGCAGTCAATGGGCTCTTCGAGTATACAATGCCCCATTTTCCGCCCGTCAGGGCAGACAGAGATGCGTATGTCGCACCGTCTCTTATTGGTGAGACGGGACCTCTTATGCTCAGAACCAGTGGTAATACTGCGTCAGCAGCATAATGCCCTGGATGATGAAGATGATCGCGACCAGCGCGTTCAGCACTCCGGGATTTACCATCACGATGATGCCGAAGAGCAGTGTGAGCGCGCCGACGATGAGTGGGAACAGGGCCCAGCCTGATGCGAAAATCTGTCCCAGTCCCAGTATGATCAGGTATACCCCCACCACGTAGTTCAGTATCCGCGGTATGATCAGGATGACTATGCCGGCGGCTATGGCCAGTATTCCCCACAGCCAGCTTCCGGCGACGATCCAGCCGATGCCGCTCAGGATAAGCGCGGCAGCGACAAGGTAGTTTATTATGCGCGGGATGATCAGGATGACGATGCCGATCAGAAGAAGGATGATCCCCAGGGCAGGGCCGCCGGCCGGCAAGCCCGGTATTAGCCAGGTCATGCTGCACCTCCTCTATTCTATTAGATACCCTTGTTCTGTATGATACCCTATGCTGACCAGATGTCAAGTGGTCAGGCAGTTCGGCCGGGATGCACTGCTTTCCGCCCGGCCGGACAGACCGCAATGCAGATACCGCAGATCTCATGGTCGTCCTGGCCTGTGGCGGCCAGCGATATCTCTTTGGCTTTATCCCGGCACTTGAAGGCGTTGTAAAACTCGTCCCGGTCGACTTTTATATTCCACAGCTTGCCGCTGGCGGCGCCGGCCGGGCATTTCTCCACGCAGACGGTGCATTTGCCGCAGCGGCTCTTTTCGATGGGCGGATGCAATGGCTTCAGCGGGTGGTCGACCAGCACAGAGGCCAGCCTCAGCCGTGCGCCGAACTTGAGCGATATGAAGAGGTCGCATTTGCCGATCCAGCCCAGACCCGCCCGCGTGCCCACCATCTTGTGGGAGAAGTAGTGCCGCAGCGTGCGGGTATACTCGGGCGAGCGGTAGAGCTGGTTTGAGGTGGGCGTGATGGCCAGGCTTTTCACGCCCAGCGAGTTTATCTTTTCGGCGAGCTCCGTCACCAGTCCCAGCAGATAGACGTTGGTCTCATTGTACAGCCGGTAGTAGTCCATGTTGGTGCCTTTTGTAATGAGCGAGTCGATCACGGCGTCGTCCAGCTTCACGCCGATGCTGATGCCATAGTTGTAGCCCGCGAAGCGCTCGTGCAGCAGCCCCGACAGATCGGCCAGTCCCCAGATGTGCCGCCCGTCGTCCGGTATGACGCCACGTATCTGCTCTACGATCCTTTGCTGCATCTAATACCCTGTTGAATGGAAATATTATATTAGATTGTCCCCTTTCACATGTAGTTTTTGCCCGCCCCCGTATCTGAACTGAATACAACCGCACGGGAAATAGCTGATATAATACATTCATTTAAAAAAGAGGGAGAATGAAATGCCTGTAATAAAGGTAAACGGCATCGATCTTTACTACGAGGTGCACGGCAAGGGAGAGCCGCTGCTGCTGATCATGGGTTATGGCTCCAACGCGGGCCACTGGTTCGTGATACTGCCCCACCTGGCCGCCCGCTTTAAAACAATTATCTTCGATAACCGCGGCACTGGCAGGAGCGGCAAGCCGGAAATACCCTACACTGCCGATATGATGATAGGAGACGCCGTCGGATTGCTGGACGCCCTGGGCATAGAGTCGGCATACGTCTTCGGTGTCTCCATGGGAGGCATGATCGCCCAGGAGCTTGCCTTAAGGTATCCCAGGCGTGTGAAAAAGCTGGTCCTCGGCTGCACATCCTGCGGCGGGGCACATTCGGTCGGGTCCACTCCCGAGGCGACGTCCTTTCTTTTCGACCCGGAGCGGGCCAAACTCTCAGATGAGGAGAGGGCTCTGTCAACCGTGCCGTGGCTGTGGAACGAGGATTTCATCGCCGGACACCCGGAGGCCGTCGAGCGTTATGTTAAGACCACGACGCAGTATCCCACGCCGATCCACGGCTATCTCAGCCAGGCGAACTTCGTCCTGTCCCACGATACTTATGACCGCCTGCCGCAGATCAAGTCGCCGGCGCTGGTCATGACCGGCGCGCGGGACCGCCTGATACCGCCCGAGAACTCCAGGATTCTCGCTTCCAGGATACCGGGCGCCGAGCTGGTGGTATTCGAGCAGGCCGGGCACGGATTCATCTCGGATACTGCGGAGGGGAGCAGCGATAAGATCATTCGCTTCCTGGAACGGTAGCGTCAATGACCCGGTCACCCTGAATATTCAGCCGGAATTGCCCACATACAGGATTATAAGGCTCATTCACTGAGCATTTTAACAATGTGTTTCGCAAGGCTATCGCTTATTTCCTTATGCCAGGGTATCGGCTGAGAAATCCTGGTGCTCGGATTCTGATACCAGTCATGTTTACCGCCGTGCCGGATCAGGATGCATCCTATCTGCTCGATTTTCTTGATGAGCTCATCCCGTTTCAATGAACCACCAGTTCCCCATATCTGCGCACATTGGGAATCTTTCCGCCGGTGATGTCAATATATACATCTTTAAGGTTCTCTTTTAACTCGTCCAACGTCGCTCCCTGTGTGCGATAATCAGGGTATTCCTCCAGCCAGCCGATCCACATATCGCTTTCCTGATAGTAAACGAACTTTTTTGTTTCCACTTCTCGACTCCCGTGATATAAGTCCAAAGATTAAACAGCCATGTATACGCTTATAACCACACTATATTACTACTGAAAGTATAGCAGATGGCTTGCATCAAGCACTATCTATCATATTTTACTTCGCCGCAGTCCTCTCCTTGTAGGCCTTCTTTTTCTGCTCGTAAAGTTCGTAGTATTCTTCCATCAGGTCGCGGATGGGCAGGTGGTATGGGCACCTTTCCTCGCATTCGCCG
>CAYVBI010000074.1:0-9192 GCA_964448985.1 uncultured Dehalococcoidales bacterium | reverse complement strand
ACGGATTGCTGCTCTCATATAATATCAGGCGAAAAAAGCGTGATCCCACGGATAACGCCGTGTCCTCCGGCATAGTGGTGGAAAATCCGGCGCTAAAATGGCGCATATAATAATCCAGCTTCATGCCCCTGTAGCTCAGTGGATAGAGCAGCAGTTTCCTAATTCCGGGGGGAGTGTCCCTGAACGTCCCTTTGCGTTCAAATTAGAACCCTTGTACTATTTGCCGAAAACTCATTTTGAAGCTAAGGTACCTTTTTGTCCCCGCCCATCCCAAACAGTTTAACGTCAATTTAACGTCAAAATAACAGTTTCGGTTTGTTCGTGAGTAATGGAAGTAAGGGCTGGGTATTCTACTATCCGTGTCTTTAATGTCGCCGAACAAGTTTATTTAACAATATGGCAATGAGAGAGCTTAATATACTGTCCGTCCTTTATTGTTATGTATTTCTCAGTGGCAAAATTATCATTTGTGATGATACTATCCAGGAGTCCAGATGAATCTGCAGCAACTTCTAAATAGGAACTTCCTCCATCTGATACAACCTTATATTCACCTGCAATAATATCTCTACCCACCTTATACATGCCTTCCGGATATTTGCCATCAATTGGTTGTAATACAGGAGCCTTATTGACTGGAAACATCTTTGCCCTGCTGAATTCAATATATTGAGCATCGACTACTGTAATATACCTATTCCCATTAAAATTGTCATTCGTAATTATGCTATCGAGTGTACCACTGCTGTCTTTTGCTACCTGAAAATATGAGGTCAGGCCGCCGCTTGCAAACAATACGTATTCGCCAGCTTGAATATCCTTACCCACCTTATACATCCCAGCCTTGATGGAATCATCAACCTGCTTTGGAGTCGGCGCGGACGTGGTGGAAGGGGCGCCTGGCGCAGTTGCGCCCGGCGTAGAAGTCTTTGAAGTGGAGTTCAAGCAAATACCACAGGAGCCGAGTAGTATCAAACCACCTAAAACGCCAAGCACAATTTTCCATGTTTTTGAGTTTGGTTTTTTAGGTTCTTGTTGAATTTGTTGGTACTGTGTTTGAGTAAAAGGTTTATTCGAATATTTGGTGATTTTTAATACACAATTGATAGGATACCCGCCAAGCAATTTACTTATTTCTGCATCAACAGGATCGCCACGTTTTAATATGTTAGCAAATTCAGAGGACTGTTCTTTTCGAATCCAGCCGATCTGTTCCCCATTTGCCCTACAAACCTTAACAGCATTTTTATCTTGTGGATGCGGTTGGTGTATTAAGTATATTGGTTCACCAAGTGTGCAACGCCTTAATATTTCCTGACGGCTGGAGCCATCATCGTTGTCAAAGGATTCGCCAGCTACCCCTAATTCAAATGATCTTGAATAGAGCTGTTCTTGCTGTGATTGTTGCGTAGCTTGGCCCGGCTGTTGATATTGCTGCTGGTACTGTGGTAGTGACTGATACTGTGAAGGCTGTACTGGTTGCTGTGGTGGTAGCTGTGGTTGTTGTTGCCACTGTAATCTGTTGCCACAACTGGAACATCCCGGCTGACCATAGGCTACATTGTTACCACAATAAGGGCACCTATACCACTGCTGCATACCTCATCCCCCCACATTGTTCGATTAGGATATATCAGCAGTATTGAGATGTCAACAATACAGGCCTTTGAATCCTTACGAGAAAGGCAGCAAAAGGTCGAATTGGTCATGCCCACAAACACAAGCCTTGATTTTACCTTGTGATATTTTTAGCGGAGTGTAACACTTGAAGTTGTAACGCTCATGTAGCAGGTTATGTAACAGCCTTGCGCTCCCTGTAACGCTTCACCTTTTCGCTGGTCATCTATACCTTTTGATTACAGCCATAGGCAGCCTTTGGCTGTAATCAATACACGGTTAATTTATGTGTGTTATATAATGATATTTATGTTTTGCTGGCATTCATATCACTTCTGTTTTGCTGCCATAATATTCGTCACTCGGCCCGCACGGTATTGATATGTATTTGGGCTGGAGATTGGACCTGGCTATACCCCCTATAGGCTAACTCGCGGACTCTCACACTTAGCGGCCCGCATGGTATTGAAGTCTGAGAGCTCCAAGGATTTATGCCCCCATCCGGGTAGGTAGGAAGTGACTTAGAGTAACTCCTTTTTTGCTGACAAACAGGAAGTTTTGCTGACAGAAACGGAGCCGAGCTGGTCATCTTTGACCTCCAAAAAGACAATATTTCTCTATCATCGAACTAATAAACCGCTGCTTATGAAGCTAAATTTTAGTGTCTCCATATTTGATTGACGCTGGAAACGACGTTATTGTTGGCCATATACTAAATCTTCCTTAACTTATTACAGTCAGCTAATTGGCAACCTGGGAACTCGGTGTTGCACAGCCCTGCGGCCTGGTAAGGGCAATCCTTACAGGCCTGCTATTCAGCGGCGCCGCGCTCTATAGGGTCCCTGTTTAATTCACGTATTAACTCTTCTCAAACAAGTTGTTTTCTTTGGCCCACGCTGCCCAGGTGTCCCAGGCCTTTTGATGGCCGGAGGCGAAACCCTCGTCAAAACCGTTGATAAAACCCCAGGTGACCGGCTCAATAGTTTTCAAGTTATATTTCGGCCGTTCTTTTCCGAACTCCATGCAAAACTTTATCAATGCCTCTTTTCCTGGGTCGCTATTGTCTAGCCCGTAAAAGTCCCATATCTTACCGATAAAGGGCTTTACGGTCTCTTCTGTGATCGGCAGCTCCGGGCCAATCTTCTCCAGCCAGGGCGGGGTCAGTATGTCTTTAATTATTTTTTTCATTTTTGCCTCCATTATCGCTGGCAAAATGTCCGTATTTATCTTTAATAAATTCCCTGGAAAAAGGGCGCTGGGCGCCCACGGGGTTTTCTTCATAGGAGTTTTCTTCAAGGGGGTTTTCTTCTGGGGTATTCTTTGAAGTGCTATTATTCACCGCAATCGGGTGCTGATTTACACCGCAATCAAGTGTCGTTTTACATCGCAGTTCTGTTGTTATACACCGCGCATGCTCTTTGCTATCGCGGGTGTCATTGTTCACCGCAGCAGATTCGTTTTTATCCCAGATATCCAGCGGTTTAATTACGTGGCCTATATGTCCCTTTACCATCCGTAGATTACACTCGATTAAGCCGACGGCTATTAATTCCTGTTTGGCCCTAACGACAGTCCTGTTACCCAACCTACAGCGGCGCTCTAATTCCCGTTGGCCTTGCCAACATTCACCATCCTCCCCGGTGACACGCTTGATGTGTACATATAGCCGGAAGGCCCCGGCAGACAGCGGCAGGTCGTCAACCAAGTTTGGGATCATGATAAATTTGTCCCTATTCTTTCCACTCTCATGCGCTGTCGGTCCACTCATACTCATTCCGCGCTAAAATGTCGGTCAGTTACTTGGTTAATGAGCTCCTCTACCTGGGTGGACGCCTGGTCGGAGTAGTCCACCTCGGAGTTAACTACGTGCCTTGAAAGCATGTCTTTTGGAGATGACCCGGCTGTCAAAGGTATGGCAGAGTGCGGACCAGGGGCCGATACGGAGCCGTACCTCACTGGGGCACCGCCTTGGCCTCGGAGATCATTTTCTCAAGCGCCTGTCGGCTTACCAGGATACGATGGCCCAACCTGATTACCGGGAGTTCGCCACGCCTGGCCAGTTCGTAGGCAAGGTTTTTACTGATACCCAGAAGTGCCGTGGCTTCCTTTACGGATAGCGTCAGCCTTTCGTTATCCATCAACTTGCCCCTTCTCTTTTTCTGTCAGTAGCTTCTGAAGCTGTGCTATGGGTACTTTTAATTGACGGCCAAACCGTATCGTCGGGATTACGCCAGCACGGCATAATTTATATGCAGTGGTCCGGGATACTCCGATGATGGCCCCCGCTTGCTCCACGGTATAAGTAAGTTTTTCCGTAGTTTCCACGTTGTTAATTACCTCCGTCACTTGTTAACACTTGCTTAGCCTTGTAACTATAGTATAGAATTAATTATAAGGTGCTAATTATCACCGTTATGTGAAAAGATGGACAATAATTGGGAAGCGGAAACGGAGAGGATCTGGACTGAAGCTGAGCATAAATATAGGGTCGTGTTCGGCCGGGCTTTTAGGGCACATATAGAGATGGATGTATGGGTAAACGGCGCCGATACTGGAGAGAATGAGGAATACCTTAAAAGAAAAATAGATAGGTATATGAAAGCGATCAGGCTTTTTCGGCTGAGTGCAAAGGCCAAGTTACCATCAGAAATTGACTATAGGGGCCCTTACCAGAAATGCTTTGAACGTCGGTTATACATGCTCTCATTCATTGTAAAGGCAAAGGGAGGCCTTGAGGCCAGGGCAGACTGGCCCCGGATAGCTGATGCATGGAACGCTGCAAACCCATCGGACGTTATCGGTCCAATCACACTCAAACGAGAATATTATGCTGCAAAAAATGACAAACACGTTATGCACAGTTTCGAAATTGAACTGGATTCTAAGTATCAGCCATAAAATGAAAAAGGGGGGATATAATAATAGAAGTAATGACAGGGGTGGACAATCTCTTAAATACCTGTGGCGCTCAATAATAGGTAGATATAAAAATCAACAAAAAGGCAACAAAATATCAACAGTGGAGGCTCGTAATGAGAGGGCATATTCGTTCAAGAGGCAAAAATAGCTGGCAGTTGCAAATATACACCGCTGGCCCGGATGGTAAGCCGCGCCGCCACATCGAGACGGTGAGGGGACGCAAGGGTGACGCGCAGCGCCGTTTAACCGAGCTATTATCGAGCCTTGATAAAGGCGTATATATGCCTCCGGGGCGGGTCACCGTGGCCGAGCACCTGCGCAACTGGTTGGATGGTTACGTCAAGACTAACTGCTCAGTCAGGACCCTGGACGGCTACACGTCTATTGTTGAGAAGCACTTAATCCCGGCCCTGGGGAATATCCAATTAAAACAGCTCCAGCCGGCCGCCATTCAACATTACTACGGCCAGGCATGCGCGACACTATCCCGCCGGACGGTGCACCACCAGCACCGCGTCCTATCCCAAAGCCTTAAATACGCCGTCCGCCAGGGCTATCTGGGCCGTAATCCCTGCGATATGGTAGACGCGCCGAGCCCGAAGGGTAAAAAGATGCGCACGCTCACGCCCGGAGAGGTTGAGATCCTGCTCGAAACGGCGGCGCCGAGCCTGTATTACCCGGTCATATACACGGCGCTCAACAGCGGCATGCGCCAGGCGGAGCTCCTGGGCTTAAGATGGCGCGACGTTGATTTAACCCTGCTCAGTATCTCCGTATCCCAGGTGCTTTATAAGCGCCGGGGTGTATGCGAGTTCAAAGAGCCGAAGACAAGCCATAGCCGGCGCCGGGTCGCTATGACGCCCAAGCTTGCGATCTATCTGAGAGAGGTGCTGCAGGACCAGCAGGACCTCTTTCAAAGCCTGGGCCGCCGTCACACCGATGATGACTTAGTTTTCAATGTAGCCGGCAAACCCATTGATCCCAACGTACTCAGCCATGCTTTCACCCGGTTGGCCAGACAGTCAGGCCTGGAGGGCGTCAGGTTCCATGATCTGAGGCATACTTTCGCCAGCCTGATGCTGATGCTGGGGGCCAAGCCGAAGGTTATCAGTGAGGCCCTGGGGCACGCCTCCGTCGCTTTTACAATGGATACCTACTCGCATATAATATCAGGCATGCAAGAAGAGGCCATGGCTCTACTGGACACCGCGCTGCCGGCGGGTGTTTCCCGAAAAAATAACGTCAGTTTAACGTCAAGAGTAGACATAACGGTATTATCAACCTAAGTTTTAGCTTCGGGCCCCTGTAGCTCAGTGGATAGAGCAGCGGTTTCCTAAACCGCGTGTCGTGCGTTCGACTCGCACCAGGGGTACCATATTTCAAAGCTAAAATTTCAATAGTCCTTTGTATATCCCTAAACCGGAACTTGGTAGAACTCCTGGCAGAAAAATTGCTCATTAAATTACACTAGTACTTAGTTACATCAATTGATGCTCATTTATTCGTAGCCAAGTTAAATATGAAAATAATATCGCTGATTTACACAACTAAGTGCTGGTACATTCATTCAATCAAAATAAGAACATTGTTTTACGTATTTGATTTGGATATACTGGTTCCTCGGATAAAATAGCACCTGAAAGGAGAGTACTTGGCAAAGATTCCGAATGCTGATAAGGCTATCATTGAAGCTGGTAAGTTGAAGGATTATATCCTTTCTCCGGTGCATCCAGTAGGTCGCTTCAAGGCCGCTTTCTTTCGAAAGCTGGGATATTCGTTTTCAAACTGGGAGGTGTTGGAACAGCGTCTGCGGGATCTTATTCTTACGGAAGATTTGGCAAAGACTGAGGAGATTAGCTACGGGAAGAAATTCATCATCGAGGGTCAGTTGGAGTGCCCATCAGGTGAAAAAGTGAAAGTTGTTACCGTATGGGTTATACTTGAAGGTGATAATATCCCAAGATTTGTGACAGTATACCCCGGAGGATAACGGTGAAATTTGAAAAATTAGAATGTGTAGTTCTCGCTCATGATATGCCTAACCATGGCCTTCGGGCAGGAGACTTGGGTACGGTAGTGGAAATTTACCCGGAAGGCGGATTAGAGGTTGAATTTGTTAGAGGATCCGGAGTTACCCAGGCGCTTCTGACGCTGACCGCACATGATGTAAGGAAAATAGGTCCCTTTGATCTACCTGCCACACGACGCTTAGCTGAGGTGAAATAGCCAACAGGCAGCAGCAGACTCCCACTTATAGCTTTACCACCAAGATCATAAGCCGCCAATAGGCGGCTTTGCCGTATATGATATAATCCGATATTCATTTGGAGGTGATTGACAATGCATATGGAAAAAGACATAGGCGAACTTGATCCCCAAATAGAAGCAAAATTTCTTACTGCGTGGGAAGAAATGGAATCTACGGGCAACAGAAACGGATGGGTCCCCGAAGAATTATGGAGGCTGTAAAATGCCTAAAGGATTATACGAACTTATCGGGGGGGTAAAAACGGTGATATTAATTCGAAGGCGATAGCCGATTATTTAGAAAAGAATCCTCAACTTGATTACGATACAAAGCAACGGTTATCAGAGTGGGCTAATGAGTTTAAGTTTTGGGAAGATAGTAGGGCGATTTATCAGTATATGGAAATGGGGGCGCCGTTCAAATCGTTGGGGAAAGCGGTAAAAGACCTTATTATTGTCTCCCCCGCTCAAATTTGGTTAGACGCGGGATGTGGACCAGCAAAGACAAGTGAAATCCTTTGGGGGAAATCTAATAGAAGTATTAAAAAAATTATTGGCTTGGACATTATTCTATGGCCGGCACAAGAACAGGTAAAAAAAATACCTGTCTTAGAATTAATATACGGGAGTTTGGGGGAGCGTCTGAATTTTTCAGATAGTATCTTTGACGGAATTATCTGTAATCTTGTGATTCCATATATTATCGATTTTGAAGGAAAAAGGGGAAGGGACGCAATACAAGAAGTTTTTAATGAGTTCGCTCGGATATTAAAACCCGGTGGACAATTGATATGGTCAACTGTAATTAAAAATATGCATCCAGAGATTGGTTTTGTTTGTGCTGCCCCGGATATTTTGATAAATATAATGAAAATCCCTAATTTACCTATTACGATTGTTAAGCTTTTAAAATATGCGAAGGAATTAGAAAAAAAAGGTAAAGACGGTATTTATACCTGTCTTTCTGTCACCGAATGGAATGAAATGCTAAAAACATCAGGGTTTATAAATCATACCTGGAAATTTGTCTTTATGGGACAAACAATTGTAAACTCTTCCTTTTTGTCTAAACAAATTTGAATTCCTAATTGCTTAAAACCATAACGGAGGTAAAATGGCTAAAGGGCTATACGAACTAATGGGGGGGGTAAAAACGGAGATATAAGTTCCAAAACCATAGTTGATTTCGTTGATAATAATCCGAATCTCGATTCAGTAACACGAGAGCGGCTTCTCAGATGGCAGAGCGAGTTTGAATACTGGGGAAATTTGAAGGAAGTCTACCCGTACATGGAACTCGGATACCATTACAGGAGTTTGATAAGGACGCTTAATAAACTCATTGAACCAACTACCGGTCAGGTATGGTTGGACGCGGGATGTGGGCCAGCTAAAATGAGTGAACTGATATGGGAGAAGTCAGGCGGGAGTCTTAAGAAAATAGTAGGAATCGATATTGTTCTTAATTGCGCTGAAGAACGCGCTCAGCGGATACCCGTACTTGAGCTGAAATGTGGTAACCTTGGTGAAACATTGGATTTTGAGAATAATACCTTCGATGGTATTATCAGCAATATTGCCCTCCCATATGTGATTGAGTTTGAGGGAGTCTACGGCAAAGAAGGAATCCAAAAGGTATTCTGTGAGATGTCACGCGTTCTCAAGCCAGGAGGGCAGTTTATTTGGTCCACGCCAAATACAAATATGCAAACGTGGCTCATGGGTGTATCAATTGCACCCGACGTAATACGCAATATCACCAATATACCTTCACCCAAAATAGCTTCCAGGCTTCTCTATCATGCAAGACAACTGAAAAAGAAGGGAAAGAACGGCACCTATACATATCTAAACCCAAAAGATTGGGATGTGCTTCTATCCAAAGCAGGATTTATAAATTGTACATGGAAGCATGTTATCAGCCATCAAGTATGGGTTAATAAATGCTATAAATAAGGTGTCTTAAATATTAATTATAGAGAAGTAGGACTGCTATGGCAGCCAAGAGCAACCCTACGCTCTATTTAGTTCCAGATTATCCACCAGGCTATACCTTTAGGGTTATGTGACATCCACTGTAATATAGCTGACTACTGCCTGTGCGAATAACTTTGCGGTACGCAAGTTAACGGAATAGAGAGCCCAAGAAGACCACAGGATAATTATCCCAATTTATATTGAATATTCCCAAATTTTCCTTTAAAATTATCCCGTAATTGATCGGGAGACTGACACGCTAATTGGGTAAACCTGGGGCAAAACGCTGAAGCTAAAAAATCGAAAAAACACTCAAAATTACGACTAGGCTTCCTAAACCGCGTGTCGTGCGTTCGACTCGCACCAGGGGTACCATAATTTTTCACAAGTGATAGACAGGCCTGGCTGCTTTCGCTCATGACCCAAATCACG
>CAYVBI010000073.1:0-9211 GCA_964448985.1 uncultured Dehalococcoidales bacterium | reverse complement strand
GTAACCTGTTGGGCAACTCGTGGGACTACTTAATATACCGCATATCCTTCGGTAAATGGCGAGGATAGGTCTGCACATTCCGGCTTAATGTTTAACTCCAATGAGCTGCGCAGTAGTCTACACCACTATTTTTCTAAAAATTCTGTATATTTACGATAGTGGGCGATAGTGGATTTGAACCAGTGACCAATATATATCTTTGCAGTTTAACCCTAACACAGATTACTCATTAATCCCGCAATGTTTTCACTCGTGGTTCAAGCCAATGTAACGCGAAAAAAGCGCCCTTAGGCAGATCGCGCTATATGCTATTGTAATTATAAATAACGTAACCTATAATGGCAGATAGCAGATAGCAAATAGCAGATAGCAAATAGCAGATAGCAAATGGCAGATAGCAAATGGCAGATATAAGATTATATGTGGAGGCGATTGGGTAGCAGACAGGATTTTGTGCGAAATTCAGGATTTTCATCGATCGCGTTCCCGCGCGTACATTCTAGTAGATGAGATCGAAATCTTAGAGGACGATACATCTGTTGATAAAAACTGAGAGGTACAGGAGGCAATTGGAACAATGAGGAAATTAGGTTGGGCAAATATCGTGGTGCTCAAAACCGTATTCAGGTGGTGCGCCTGCCTATTGATCTGCTGTGCACTGGGTGTCATAAGCCTGCTGGGCGCCGGGCGCGTCCAGGCAACATGCAGGGTTACGAATACCAATATCGTTGCAGTAGAAACTGTTTATTTTCATCAAATAATTACTGCGGAAAGCGAAGGTGTACCTTTCGGCTTTGGCGACCGGCTAATGTTTATAAACAGCATAAATCCCCCTCTGCCTTTCACTGTATCGTGTGTCATCAATGCAGATTATACTGCAACGATCGAAGGTACGCCTGCCACAGGTGATCGCGGCACATATACGATATGTTTTGCCTGTCAGGAATATTATTACGGTAATTGCTACCCAACCAATATGCCTTGTGGAGGTGCGTGCTGGCCTAACGGGGCTATGCAGTGCGACAGGTGTGTCACTTTGACCATTATTCCCGCCGGCGGCAGTGGCAATACCGGCAACACTGGCTACATGTACATACCCATTACTCCGCCGACACCTACCACCTATAGATTTACCGTCAACATCGGCACCGGCCTTACCGAAGGCAAGACGGAGGTGCTGATTAACGGCAAGAAGCAGGCCGATCTGGCGGGTGGCGAATCGAAGGAATTCGAGGCGGATTTGGGCGCCAGCCCGGTGGTCAGCGTCAAGAGCCCCATCACCGGCCAGCAAGGGAACAGGTTCATAGTAAAAGGTGATTCAGAGAAAAAGGTAAGCGAAGGTGACACCAGCGCCTTCTTCGACTATGCTCTTGCTGTCTATATCGAATTTGCCACGGACCCGCCAGGCCTGACTGCATTATCAGGCACTGACTGGTACAGTGTGGGCGACAAAGTGCAGTCCAGCGCCCCGGCCTACGTGGATGCCAGCGATCCGAATACGCGTTATACCTTCTTAAACTGGACACTCCCCAACGGCCAGAAGAGCCAGATGAAGAGCCTGTCGCTCACCGCCAGCGCGCCGGCCACTGTAACAGCTTCCTATGTAACATATTACAGTCTTAATATTTCATCTCCCTATGGACCGGATGACACCACCTGGCAGAAAGCCGGTGAGGAAGCAACCTGGCAGGTGAAAACGCCGCAGGTTCGCATGGATGGCATTATGGGAATGCTGGGCGGCGAGATGAAGGCCGTTAATGCCAGCGGCCAAATTATGATGGACGGCCCCAAGAGTATAACCGTGCAGTACCAGCCCAGCTATCCCTGGCTGGCGTTTCTCATCATAGCGGCGGTCATAATCGGAGGCGGCGTCTTCGCCTTCTTCCGCCTTAAGGCCGCCCGCGCCGGGTCTACAGCCGCCCCCGCCGGGTCAACGGCACCGGTCACCGAGGCAACTACTGAGGTTAAAGCCGCCAAGGAGGTTAAGAAAGTCGCCAAGGCTGCTGCCCCTCCAGCAAAGAAAGCGGTAGCCGTTAAGCCCAAGCCCGGGGCCAAGGCAACTGAGGATGGTACAAAACCCCCACCTAAATTCTGCCCCGAGTGCGGCGGACCCGTGGGAAAAGACGAGAAATTCTGCAGCAACTGCGGTAAGAAGTTGAAAATAGGGCGATTTTCGTAATGGCGAGGAAAGATAGTGACGAAGCAATCTAATTGTTCTTTCCTCAGTTATGGGGATTACTAAGTCACGACGGGTCGTGCCTTGTATTTATTAGAAGCTTGGCGGGGCACGCGCAGCTTAATCAGGCGCATAGGAGTGGACTATGAAAAAATGGGTATTTTCAATGCTGATGGTATATGAGGCTATTGTGGCTATGGCTCTAAACAAGTGGTATTATGGGCCAGGTCACATTTGTAGCATTGCCTAATAGGCAGCAAGCGTGCCTGCTACCTCGTATGACGGGCGGCAACTAAGTAAACAGTCAATCAAATTTTGTGCAGAAGGTGGCTAAGATGAAAGGGCTAGTGTTCACGGTGGTAGTAATCTCAGTGATGGTCATAGTAATCATGTGTCTGCTCATCCCCGGAGTATTGTTTTCCTCCCAGGTACAGTCTGCGCCACCTCCACCGCCGCCTCCTGTCGCAGTCTGGTGCTGCCGCAACGGTCAGGTTTCAATCACCTCCAGCGCTGAGTGTTCCAGTGCAGGGGGCGCCTCTTACTCCACCCAAGCAGAGGCTATGGCGGCCTGCCAGCCGGCACCTCCTCTCGCAGTCTGGTGCTGCCTCAACGGTCAGGTTTCAATCACCTCAGACGCTGAGTGTTCCAGTGCAGGGGGCACCTCTTACTCCTTGCCCGAAGCGGAGGCTTTGGCGGCCTGCCTGTCAGCATCTCCTGCCACCAATACCGGCAACACTGGCTACATGTACATACCCATTACTCCGCCGACACCTACCACCTATAGATTTACCGTCAACATCGGCACCGGCCTTACCGAAGGCAAGACGGAGGTGCTGATTAACGGCAAGAAGCAGGCCGATCTGGCGGGTGGCGAATCGAAGGAATTCGAGGCGGATTTGGGCGCCAGCCCGGTGGTCAGCGTCAAGAGCCCCATCACCGGCCAGCAAGGGAACAGGTTCATAGTAAAAGGTGATTCAGAGAAAAAGGTAAGCGAAGGTGACACCAGCGCCTTCTTCGACTATGCTCTTGCTGTCTATATCGAATTTGCCACGGACCCGCCAGGCCTGACTGCATTATCAGGCACTGACTGGTACAGTGTGGGCGACAAAGTGCAGTCCAGCGCCCCGGCCTACGTGGATGCCAGCGATCCGAATACGCGTTATACCTTCTTAAACTGGACACTCCCCAACGGCCAGAAGAGCCAGATGAAGAGCCTGTCGCTCACCGCCAGCGCGCCGGCCACTGTAACAGCTTCCTATGTAACATATTACAGTCTTAATATTTCATCTCCCTATGGACCGGATGACACCACCTGGCAGAAAGCCGGTGAGGAAGCAACCTGGCAGGTGAAAGAGCCGCGGGTTCGCATGGATGGCATCATGGGAATGCTGGGCGGCGAGATGAATGCCGTTAATGCCAGCGGCCAAATTATGATGGACGGCCACAAGAGTATAACCGTGCAGTACCAGCCCGGCTATCCCTGGCTGGCGTTTCTCATCATAGCGGCGGTCATAATCGGCGGCGGCGTCTTCGCCTTCTTCCGCCTTAAGGCTGCCCGCGCCGGGCCTTTAGCCGCCCCCGCCGGGGCAACGACACCGGTTACCGAGGCAACTACTGAGGTTAAAGCCGCCAAGGAGGTTAAGAAAGTCGCCAAGGCTGCTGCCCCTCCAGCAAAGAAAGCGGTAGCCGTTAAGCCCAAGCCCGGGGCCAAGGCAACTGAGGATGGTACAAAACCCCCACCTAAATTCTGCCCCGAGTGCGGCGGACCCGTGGGAAAAGACGATAAATTTTGCAGCAACTGCCGCAAGAAGTTGAAAATAGAGCCATGATAATAATGAGGTTTTGCTCTCGCTACTTGCGGGAGAGAGTTAGTGTGAGGTGGAATGCAGGGGAATTGCCCCTTCGCCTGAAATCGCCCTGGAGGCGCTCTCAATGAGAGTCAGCAAATGACTATAGCATGGAGGTAAGGAGATGAAAAAACTGGCATTTTCAATGCTGATGGTACTGGCACTGGCAGCCCCCCTGATGACAGCCGCCACGTGGGGTAGCATAACGCCATCTGAAAAGCCGCTCTACGGGACCGATAACTGCACGCCCTGTTTGTATCTAACAGATAAGATAGAATGCGATCACCTGTGCATGCATGAGGGGGGATCAACGTGCTGCTGCTGGGATATGCCCGAAATGTCAGGCGGCACGGTAAGTATCACTCCTGCTCAATCCGGTGCGGGCACACTGAATGCCGCCAAGGATTGCATCAAGCTTTCACCAACGACAACTACCGATTACAGTTTCGTACATACCGATGCCGCTGGAGCTACTTCTACCTGGAATAGGACCATATTCGTTGTACCGCCGCTGGAGATTAATAATTTCATCGCAACGCCACAAAACGGCCCGGATTCCTGCAAACCCGGTGGGAAGTGGAAATTATCGTGGGATGTGCCGAATACTGTTCCCGTGGACTGGATTCCGGTGAATGTAACCATATCCCTCTTATGCAATGGTGTACTTCTGTACAATTTGGGCTCATATCCTCCGGACAATTATTCGACTACAATTACTTTGCCGCAGGATTTCGATCCGACGGTCAGCAAGAACTGCCAGTTTTGCCTGACTGCCAGCAATTGCGCCAGCTGTACCGGAGGCATGTCATCCGGAGAGCTGGGAGATAAAGTAACAAAATGCGTGCCAATGGTATGCGACAACGTAACCTGCACGCCCTGCACCAATCTCAATTTGGGTGTTAATAAGCCGATAGAATGCGATCATTTATGCATACATGCTGGCGGCTCATCCTGCTGCTGCTGGGATATGCCGGATATGACCGGGGGTACAATGTGGATAACCTCTAATAATATGACCTTCGGTACCACCTTGAGTGCGAGCAAAGGATGTGTCACACTTTCGCCAACAACCACCACCGCGTATGCATTCCATTATCTTAACCAGGCAAAAACTAGTGGCACAGAATATCCCGTGACAATATACGTTGTACCACCGCTGGAGATCAAATCATTCGAGGCTGTCCCGCCGCCAAATGACCCTGATCCCTGTGAACCAGGGAAAATCTGGACACTTTCATGGAATGTACCCAATACTGTCCCCGTGGACTGGACTCCGGTGGATGTAACTATAGGCATAGTATGCAATGGTATTCCCATGTATTTCTTGGGTTCTTATCCGCCGGACAATTACTCAACCACCATTACGATACCGCAGGGTTTCAATCCAGCAGTCAGTAAAAACTGCCAGTTCTGCCTGACCGCCAGCAATTGCGCCAGTTGCACGCCAGGCGCGTCACAATCAAATCTGGGAGATAAGGTTACCAAATGCGTACCGATGGTATGCGATAACTGTACTCCCTGCCAGTTCCCAGCCTGCAAGTGCCTGTCATATAACGAGGCTAATTCTCTCGGATATCTGCTTCCCAATAGCTCGGCCTCAACGTGGCCCGAAGGAGCAATTCTGTGTCACCCCTTCCCTTGCGATTATGATGAGCAAAATCAAGCCAAGTACTGCGTTAGCCCGTGCCTGCCATGCTCAGACAACCAGACGATTGACCATTGTTTTATCGACCGCACATGTATACATCCCGGCGGCTCTGCCAGAGCGTGCTGGAATTGCCCGCATTATTGCGGTGAAAATACCAAAATAACCATAACACCTGCTGTTCCTGGTATGGACACCCTGAATCCCGCCAAGGATTGTATAGAGCTTACACCGACTGAAACCACCGAATATACATTCGTATGGGAAAAGAATCCCTGCCCTACCGCTGACGCCCCCACTACGGGTATAGGGCTTGAAATGAAGAGTACAATCTTTGTTATACCCGAGCCCAAGATCGATTTGTTCAAGGCCACACCTGCTGATCCTTTAAATCAATGTAATCCGGGCGAAAATTGGACACTGGATTGGGAGGTATCGCCCCCCCTGACCACGGGATCCGCGCAAGATTACCCGAGCTTTTGGGTTGAGCCGCCTACCCCGATTATTTGGAGTGCCGACAATTCAACTATAATCAGCCTCCGGTGCACGGATAGTCTTGGCAACACCGCGCCTGCCTGGGGCCCGACAAGAGTCGGGGTGACCGGACCCGCTACTTTAACTCTGCCTGCCGATTTCAATCCCTCCGGCAAGAATTGTGAATTTTGCATAACGCATTACACCTGCGCTGGAGACAATGTCACTCAGTGTATACCAATAGTATGCGATAACTGCTCGTCATTCAAAGCCAAGGTTGAGCACAGTGAAATCCACATTTGCGAAGGCGACACTATCAGGCTCAACGGTTCGGTTGAAAATCCAGTACCTTCGGCTACCTATAATTACACCTGGATAAGCCCCAATCCAAATTTCATAAATCCCGTATACAGCGGACCTTATGAGCCGGTTGACATCTTTGACGCGGACTTAAACGATTCGGGACTTTACACCTTAACGGTAACCTACGGTAAATGCAGCGACAATGCCACGGTCATGGTGACCGTTTGTGAAGGACCTGTAGCCAGCATAACAGTCGATAAAACATCTAACTGCCCAATGCTCTTCACCCTCACCGGCAAGCCGGATGGCATGCAGTATGGATGGACCGACTCAAAGGGTCAATTTATCAGCGACGAGCAGAAGTTGAAAATTAACACCACGAGTTGGCCGGAGGGGGATTATACATATACCCTGACTGTGAAAGACTCAAGTTGCTGCAAAAAAGGATGCACAGACAATGCCACGGCCATTTTGCCTGTTCATTATGCCAAATGCTCAGGCAATTGCACTTGTGAACCAGCACCGATTGTGATAATGGGTTGCAAGCCGCCTGTTCCATGCGATGACGACCCATGCGGATGCGATAACCTTACTGCCTACTTCCCAAATTGGTATTGGGTGAAGTATTGTTACCCCAAGACAAACCCTCCACATCCAACTCCACCCTGCCCCTCACCTGAAATTACCAGCTTCACAGCTACCGGTGTGATTTCACCTGTTTCTCCCTGCATTGGTGGCCAGGGATGGAACCTTAACTGGCATGTGGATGTTCCTGATCCGCAGAACGTTACATGGCCTGCACCCGGTGATTCCACCCATCCCGTATATATAGCCCTCAGATGCACGGATGCCGGTAATAACGTGGAGACCTACTGGGGCCCGCAGGCTTTCGAGCCGGATGGTTCATACATTTGTTCATTGCCCCAGAATTTCTCGCCTACCGGCAAGAAATGCGAATTCTGCCTGTGGACTTATGATTGCCATGGGAATCAGGTTATGGAATGCAGGCCTATGTGTCCGAATACGTCAGTGTCTACTTCTACCTGCCCACAGAACTGTGAGTGCATGACCGAGAAGGAGGCGCTCGATAAAAGCTACACCACCATTTGCAGTGATAAACCCTGCAGCGCGCCCGGCGAGCCTCGCCAGTACTGTTACAGCAGGTGCCCCGAGGGTTGCTCCTGCCTCACCGAGAAAGAGGCAAATGAGCTTGGCTACGTCATCTCATGCGGAGACGAGAAGTGCGACCCAACATCAAAAGAAGCCAAATACTGCTTCAGCCCGCCGCTGCAGCCCTGCTCTCAAAACTGCCAGTGCCTCACCCAGGCTCAGGCAAAGGAATTCGGCTACAGCGATTCCCAGCGCTGCCAGACCACACCCTGTAAGCAGGATGCGCAGGGCAAGGATATGTACTGCTACCCCAAGCCCAAGGCGCCCGTGGTTGACGTCACTGCCGACCGGTCATTTGTAACCGCAGGTGACAAGGTCAAAGTGTGCTGGGCGGCAACAGGTGAGGGCATTACCGAGGTACTGTTCTCCGCCGCCGGTGAAAAACCGGAGCCTGTTGAACGCCAGGGATGCAGGACCTTCGTTCCCTCTCAGCAAACAAGATACCTGGTGACCGCTAAAAGTGCAGCCGGAAGCGGGCAAGACGCAGTGACCGTGGGAGTCGGCCAGCCGCCGGTCGAAGAGGAGGTTTGCCCCACCATCAACTCCTTTACCGTCAACTGCCCGCGGACTCCAGGAGGTCAAGGTGAAGCAATTCCATTATATGTACCGCCCTGCAGCGTGTGCTGGAGCGTTACCGGCCCTGACGGCACCGCGGTCAGCCTGTCCTGCTGCGGCGCTGTGGGCATGAGCGGCACCACGCAGGTTCAGCGCGGCGCTACCATCACGCTGACAGCCCGGTACAGAGATTGCGTCAGGACGGCTACGGTACAGGTGCCGAGGTAACAGAAGAGAGACATCAGACAACAGGCAAGGGATAAGTGGCAAGTGGCAGATTGCAGGTCGAAAAGATACTGACCTCTAACTGTCCCTTCTCATCGTAAGTAGTTCAATGCCCTTTATTTGCCTGAAGTTTGCTCCCTGGCTGACACAAAGCAGCGCCAGACCGGGGTCGATTACCCTTGTGCCCGATATGGCATCTACGCCGTAGTCAAACAATGCCGGTGACAGTGGAGACGTGTCTCCCAATATGATTACGTAGGCTTCCGGGCTACACAGCTCAAGCAGGCGCTCAATTGTGTGGTTAGTGAAGGCAGTGCCGGTGATGGCCACCACGTCGGCCTGCGGGATGAGGCGTTCGGCCTCGGCTTCAGGGAAATCGCCCTCCCTGGGATTCTTCTCGATCACCCAGAGGTCTCTCACTATGCCACGAAGCCTGGGGATAAAGGGGAAATGGCCCACTACCGCTACTCTTCTTCCTCTTCCCTTTTCCGCAATAAGGTCGCCGGCGTTGACTTTGACACACCGCTTCTCGTCTATATCAATCAGCGAGTTTATGGTCGCCATGCCGATTGCCGCTTCATACAAGTCCTGCGATTTGGCCAATTGGGCGAGGGCTCCGGCGTCCCGTTCCAGCAGAAGACCGGGTTCGATCGTGGGAGTTCTGTCGGGATGGGTACCCATGAAATGGGGTGTCGATGCCAGACCACAGTTACGTGTCAGCACTGCCGTCTGGAAAGCTCCCTGGCGTATATCCTGCACACAGGCCTCGGTATTCAGATTTGAAAGCAAATCGTTTAGTATCTTCATGTATCAAAT
>CAYVBI010000072.1:0-9245 GCA_964448985.1 uncultured Dehalococcoidales bacterium | reverse complement strand
CGGGTCCGCAGACACCGCTGACGGCGCTGCGATATTGACCGGTACCACGAAGGAGCAAACCATCAATATAGCTGCGAAAACTCCAAGAATGCTTGGAAACCTTGTTTTCATTATTCCTCCTGATTTTTTTAAACCCGGTAAGCCCCCTCAGGGCTGTTTTACGGCCCCGGGCCTATCCCTCCGGGAACCTCCGCGCAAAATTTTCGACCTCTTGCGGGAGGTTTTTCCGGGTAGCCCCCGCCGTTAAGGCGATGGCAACCCTGCAGGTCGTTTAAAGCCGGCCTGGCTTCGGCTGTCCCCCTCGTGTCAGACGCTGCGCCCCGGGACCAGGGCATGATCTTTAATATTGCCGCGGAAACGCGTACAGGAAACCGCAGCCTGTCTTGATGCGCATCACCTCCTTTTAGATATAAATTCCCAATGCACAAGAGACAAGGATATACCTTGCCTTGATTTAAAGTATATCATACCGTGTCAAGAGGTTCTGTAGTGGAGTGCTGCAGGGGCGGACCTTCAGGTCCGTCCATAATACGTCAATAATAGTATCCGCGTACTCTCTGTATGAACGCCCTCAGCAGCAGGATGAATATAACTATGAGGATAAGGCTGATGCCGGCCACCACCCAGAGGTTGATCAGGCCTACCTGGAATGCGTAGGGCGAGAGCGCCCACTTGCTCTTGTTGCCAGAGACGTCCGCTGACTGCACGCGCCAGTAATAGGTGCCCGGCTCGATATTCATGGTCACGCTGGTCTCGGTGATTCCGCTGCGGCGCATGCCGGGCATGAGCGGGAAGAAGTTGAGGTTGTCGGCCACCTCCACGGTGTAGAGCACCGCTCCGCTGTCGTCCTTGCCTGCCATCCAGGTGAAGGTCACCGGCTGGCCGCCCATCACACCGAAGCGGTCCGTGGTGGGAGAGATAGGACCGGGGGAGGTGGGCGGGTTGTTCTCCACCGGCAATTCCCAGTTGGCGATATTGCCCGCCCGGTCGGTGGCTATCAGCGTATGCTTGCCGGAGGATGTCTCGGGGACGGTGAAGTTATAGGTGAAGCGGCCGCTTTTATCGGAGGTGGGCGAGGAGGTGACTACAGCGTCATCGTACTTGATGGAGACTTCGCTGCCGGGGGCAAAGCCGTAGCCGCTGACCGTGGCCGACTTGCCCGCCAGTGGTATGGACGGCTCGATAACAATGAAGGGAGCGATCTTGAACCTCAGCGTGGCCTCCTGGTTGTACATCTTCTTGGCAGTTGCCTTGACCACGTGCGTGCCCGCCATCAGGTCGGGGACAGGCATACTGGCTGTGAAACATCCCGTGGTATCCGATTCCAGCGGGAGGTCCAGCGGCTCGCCGTCTATGTAAAGCTGTATTTTATCCGAGGCCGTGAAGCCGCTGCCTGAGAGGTTGGCCGTGGAGCGCGGCAGCACTTTGTCGTTTTTGCAGACCAGCCCGGGCGTGACGGTGAAGGCGAAATTGAGCATCTGTGACGAGCGGCCCGCCTTGATATAGTGGAAGTAGTTGGTGCCGTTGACGGCCTGGGGCACGCTCAAGCTCAGGCTCATGGACTGCTTGAGGCGCTCGTTCCAGCCCTCGGCCAATTTGACTGCCGTGGGGTCTGATCCGTCGCTGTCAGCAGTGCTGGAGCCGCTCATGGTGGCCGACTTGCTGAACCAGATCTCGTATTTGCCGTCCAGCGGATAGGTGCCGCTCTCGATCAGTATGGAGACCTGCGTGCCGGTGGGCCCCGAGTTGGGGGTTAAAGTCGTAGTAACGCCGCACTTGCCGCCGGCGCAGCCCTGACCCTCAACGGGCGAAGGCGCCAGCGCCGGGAGCGCGGCAATAAAAAGCGCAAAAATACCTATCAGATATAAGTATATCCTCATATTGACAATTTAAGCCCTTTGTATTTCTTTGTCAAGCACATAGATGCGGAAATGACATAATATCGATAATATAAATAGCACAAATGTTTCGGTTGTTCGTTGGGCCGGCCCTACAGGGAGATGATGCCCCTTCTGACCGCTGTGATGACGGCCTGTGTGCGGGCGTTGGCGTCGAGCTTACGCAGGATGGAGGTGACATGATTTTTAATAGTCTGCTCGCTGATATCCAGCATGGCGGCGATCTGTTTATTGAGGTAGCCCTTGGCCATGTAGTTGAGTATCTGTGTCTCGCGCGGCGTGAGCGGCGAGACGAAAGTCTCTACACCCTTGCCCCAGGAGAAGTCCTGGAACTGCTCCAGCACCTGGGCGGCCACTTTGGGCTGCGAGAGGAAGCTGTCATTGAGGGGGTACTCGCCGCGTGAGGCCCGGCGGATGATGGTGAGGAGCTCTTCGGAGGAGATGTCACGGCTGACGTAACCGGCGGCGCGCGCTTTGATGGCCATGAAGAGCCCCTCGTCGTTGGTAGCGGGCGCTATCACGATCACGGCCACGCTGGGCACGTGCTGCTTGACCAGGCGCGCCAGCTCCATACCGTCGCCGGTCAGGCTGATATCCAGCAGTACCACGTCGGGTATCTCGTTGACGACCCTGGCCACCAGTTCGCTCTCACTGCTGGCCTCGGCGCAGATAGTGATATCCTCAGCCTCTTTGAGGAAAAACTCCACGCCTTTACGGAAGAGCGGCTGCCTGTCCGCTATGATGACCTTTATTTTTCCTGCCTGTACTGTCAATAGACTCCTGTATACAGTATCAATATTACCTTATATATATAACGGCGGGCAATCTAAAAAGATTACTTTTCGCTTCTGTCGAAGAGCAGCCTGTTGACGATTACAGACCAGGGCCGGCGGCTTCCTCGCAGGTCGGCCGGCAGCCCTGCCGTCAGGCGGCGGACGAGTATGAGCAAAACAACGCCCGTGAACGCAAGGGTCATCTCGACAGGTTGGCCGAGCAGGGCCGAGCTGACAGGGCAGGAGGCGAATCCGATGATGACGGCCAGGGGGAAGACAAGGCTGGGGGACCCGCCCAGGCGCATCCGCTCATCAAGGTTGCTGCCGCTGTCCTTCCAGCGCAGGGCTGTGCGGAGCAGGAATCCGGCTATGGCTATGGCCAGCGCAATAAAGAAGATGAGAGGGACAGCGTAGGCGAAGCTGAGCGTGAAATTGATGCCCGTGCTGACCGTGTTGCCGCGCTCGCCGTCGAAGTGGCGGAAGATCGGCCACATCTGCCCGCACAGGGCCGCCAGGCCCGCCAGCGCATCAATAGTCAGCGGGAAGCCCAGCAGGAATCCGGCCAGCACAGGCAGGATGCCCTTGAGTATATCCAGCATAAAGCCCAGTATGCCCCAGGGACGGCCGACGTTGTACCACAATGCGTGATGCAGGTCGGGTTCGTGCGATAGGTCCACACCGCGCATACGTCCGATCAAAATCATGAAGGGTACGGCGCCCAGGAAATATGAGGCGAGGATAAGAAATATATGGAAGAGCAACATAAATCAGAGGGAATTATACCATACGGGCTAAAAAACCTGCCCGTAAAACGAAAAAATGTAGGGGCGTACCTTCAGGTGCGCCCGCCCCAAGCTATCTCCGCCTTGAGAGGAACATGACAGCCAGCGCGATTACCATCAGGCCTCCTGCGACGATGATCACAAGCACGGGGACGGCCATGCCGGCAGGCGCTTTATCTCCCGAAGATGCTGTAACGTTGGCGGACGGGGAAGCCGTGGGCGTTTCCGACGCTGTGGGCGCCGGGGTTGTGGCTGGGGCGGCCGTTACCCTGCCCAGCAGGGCATATGTGTAGAAACCGCTGACCTTCGCGGTCACTTTGTGCGTCGTTGTATTTACTTTTGAGGAGATACTCGTCCATTTCGAGTTTTTCAGAAGAGCCAGGTAAAGATCGGCTTCCCGGACATCATCGGGCAGGACAGCGGGATCATACTTTATCGTGATGGAGGCGGCCGGGCTGAAGGTTGCATTGGCGGGCTCGAATGAGTAGGCTTCGATGACTTTGCTGTCTGCCGGCGGGTCCGGCTGGTCGGCGAGTTGAACTACCACTATCTGCTGGACGCCCACGGGAAGGCTAACCGTGGTGTTCTCCGCCAGTGCGACTGTCATCTTGCCGTTGGAGCTGCTGAGGCTGACCGATGCGGTCGTTTTCCCCTCACTGGTTGTGAACGAAGAGGTCGTGCCCAGAAGGTTGGTTGAGATCGTAGCGAAAGCAGTAGTTGTTGTCGTAGTGGTCGTGGTTGTAGTGGTGGTGGTCGTGGTCGAAGGCAAGTACCTGATGGCGAAGACGGTGAAATGCGCCACCCGGGCTGAGACTTCCTTTGCGCCCGTATCTATGGTGGAGGTGAGCTTGACCCAGGCCGCGCCGTTCCAGTAGGCGATGTAGAGATCGGATTCCGAGGCGCCGGCAGGAAGGGAGGCTTTCTCGTATTTGAGGGTCATAGTTGCCGCCGGCGAGAACGTGGCGCCGGTCGGTATGAAGCTGTAGGCGCGTATGAGAGTGGAATTATCAGCCGCCGCCTGAGGCTTGGATTCCGTGGCCGCACCCAGCTGCGTGGCCCCCTGCATATTGATCGTGGTATTGGCCGCCAGGTTGAGTTTCACGCGCCCATCCGGGCTGGCCAGCTCCCTGGCTGCAGGCAGGACGTTGTCGGCGAGTATAAAACTGCCGGCGTTGCTGATTATCAAGGTCGATATCGTTATGACATTTGAGGCTGATGTCGAGGAGTTCACCGTTATTGAGATCGACACGGTGCAGTAATGCTCTGCGCTATCGTCGGCCCGCACAATAAAGCTGTAAGCCTGGGCGACGGAGGGGGTTCCGGATATGGCGCCGGTGGCGCCGTTGAGCGTCAGCCCGTCGGGAAGTGCGCCGCCGATCAAGGTCCATGTATAGGGTTCCGTACCGCCGCTCGCTTCAAGCATCGCAGAGTACGCTGTGCCGACGGCGCCGTCGGGCAGCGTCGACGGGGAGATGGTACATGAAGTGTCGGCGAGCGCCGGCTGCGAGGTCGCAGGCCATATGGCTGCGAATAATATGAATGCTGTGAACAGAACTGCTGCACAGGACAATTTATGCCGGTATAAATTATTTATCATCTATGCCTTATATTATATATCAGCCGTATTGCCGCCTACCCAGCATATATATAAAGCCGGCAATCAGGGAGGTCAGGATAAAGGAGACGCTGATGATAAGCAGCAGGTCAGGCTGCGGCAGGTCGGTCACGGTAAAGCTGCCGGCAGGTACACCGCCTGCATATACGCTGTAACTGCCGGGCTGTGATCTGGTGACTGTGAAACTGATGGGCGCCGTCTTGCCGCTCTCAACGGCCACAGAACGGCTGGACTCCTGCTCCCCGTTTATCAGCAACTTTACGACCGTGGCGCCGTTGGCGGTTCCGCGGTTGGCTACAATGGCGTTAACCGTCACGATATCTCCCGGCTTAATACTGGACGCGGAAAGTGATGCGCTCTGCACGACCAGGTTGGGCAGAGTTACCGGAGCCGACGCAGGAGGCAGGATGACAGAGGAGTGCGAAGTGACGGCCCTGGTGGACCTGACGGCCGGGCCGCCCGGATCGATAATTGTGCCGTTGGCCTGTCCGTCACCATCCCCAGAACCACCGTCTGTGATCCGGAGGACCAGGACATTGCTTCCCGGATCGTAGCTCATCTGCGATGAGCAGTCCAATAGCTGGTTGTTCAGGCATTTATAGTAAAAGGCGCCCCCTGGAAGGGGACCGGGCAGGGTGATGGTGATAACGGCCGTTGCTCCTGGCGCCAGGCCTACGATCTTAAAAGAGAAGCATCCGAAGGGGAAGGTAAACCCTGCGCCTGGTCCTGCAGGGCAGCCGAGTTCGCCATGTGCCGTAAGGTTCGTTATTCCGCCCATGTTGGTGGAAAAAATCGCATTCCCATATCCTGTGGCCACAGTGGCGGTGTTGTTGAGGCCGACTTCGTAGGCGCCGATGGTGCAGAAGGCTGCCTGCGGACGGGCGACACCCCGCTGGTCAGTGGCAGGTGCGTTGCCGTTGTCGCCTCTGTTGAAGGCAGGGCTATCATATCCGACGGCGCAGGTCAGAGTCGGTCCGCCGTTATTCTGCAGGGGTCCCAGCAGTGGATTAGTATTGACCTGGTCACCGGCTGCATTGAATCCGCATTCGTTCAGACTGTCTATATTATGACCGAACGATATGAAGGTTCCTCTATTCAGGCAATTGCCGGAGCCGGCCTGGACGGCCGTGTTATTGGCTACAATGGTATTGACGAAGACTCCCAGCGACGCCCTTGAGCTGAAAAGCCCGCCGCCATACGAGTCGATGTCGCTGCCAGTGGTATTGTTGGCGATGGTGTTGCATTCAAAGATAGCAATGCCTACTATCATTCCCATGCCGCCGCCCGCATCGGAAATCGGCGGCAACGGAGCGTCGCCGTCTATGGCGCCGTCTTCCCCTGTATCCAACGGGGCAAGCAAAGCGTCAAATCCCCCGGGCATATCAGGGTAGGTCAACCGGTTCCCGTTGATGGTGCAATTTACCAGGCTGCCGATGCTCACCAGGGTGCCGATACCGCCGCCCAGCACGCCTGCGGCATTGCCGCTGAATGTGCATCCGTTCAATGCGTACTGGCTGAAAGCCGAGGCCATGCCGCCGCCCCAATTAAGCGCTTGATTATTGGCGACGGTAGAGTTATTCAGGTGAACAGGTGCGGCAACTGGCTGGCCGTCGCCGGCAATTTGTTCGCCGCGTGTAAAGAAGTCCCCCAGGTTCTCATATTCGTATCCAACATCCGGCAAATCGCCGGTCAGCAGGGCTTCCTGATTGTCCTGATATTCTTCCATGAGCCCCGAGCCGAGAATAAACAGGCCTCCACCCCCACCGCCGGCAAGGTTGCTGCTGATATTGCAATTGCTGATGGTTGCCGTGGCCTCTCCAATCTCCGCCATTCCGTAGAATATGCCGCCGCCCCAGCGGCCAGCCAGGTTGCTGCTGATCGTGCAGTCGGTCATATTGAGCGTCGTATTATAGACGGCAAAGATTCCCCCGCCTACTCCAAAATCGCCTGTGGCCGCATTGTTGCTAATGGTGCACTGGTTGAGGTTGAGCGTGCATTCGAAAGCGGCTATACCACCGCCCAGGCCGCCTGATTCGTCGTCGATATCCCCGTCTTCAAACGTCTGCGGCATCTCACGGCGGCCTTCCGGTCCCAGGTCTTCCTGCCAGGTGGCCGTATTGTAACTGATCGTGCAGCGGTTCAGGGTGACGGTGTTATAGTTGTCGATCCAGATACCGCCACCGTAGTCTATACTGTAGTTATGCGTTACGAGACAGTCATTGACGGTTATAGCGTTATTGGTGGCAGTTTCATCTACATAGATACCGTTCCAATTTCCATTCCGGATCGTTAAACCGGAGATAAGTACATTGCCGCCATTTAAATCATAAATGCCGATGACCTCGTCTTCTGGATCGCTGGAACCGTTGACTATGGTTGAAGCGGCCCCGGCTCCAACCAGGCTCAAGGACTTATTGATTACGGTATAGTCAGTGAGATTATATGTGCCGGCAGCGACGCGGACAGTCCCGCCCGGGCAGACTAAATCGATTCCCGACTGTATGTATTTCTTGGCAGTGGCCCATGACGAGCCATCGCCGCTATCGTCCGGTCGCGCTCCATCGACATAAACCGTGTTCAGGCAGTTGTTGGCCCGGGCCATGTCCGGCAGCGCAAAAGAAAAGAAGGACGGAATGACAAGCATGACCGCCAGGTAATATGCGCACCACTTCATCTTTCCCTTCATTTAAGCGTTCCTTCTGATGTCGCTTGATATTCACACTCACATGTTAAAATATCACCCGATTCAATTCATAATCACGGCCGGTTTTCCGGGAAAAGTATAACAGCAGGGTAATTTCCTGTAAACAGGGATTATGAAGGTAATATAGATAAGTGTTAAAATATCGTCCACGTTGGCAAATGAATATTGAAGCTGAACTGGTTAAACACAAGAATTCACGCCCCACGCTTCTGACCATCGGCGTTTTCGACGGCGTACACCGGGGGCACCTGCACCTGCTGGGGCACCTGGTTGCCCGCGCACACGAGAAGGGCTGTCCCTCGGGGGTGGTAACTTTCCGCACGCATCCGGAGAAGGTGCTGGGGCGACGGGACACCATTCCCTGGATAACCACATTGCGGGAGCGCGCCCGGCTGCTGCGCGCGGCCGGAGTGGATGTGGTCGTACCTGTTACCTTCACCCGGGACGTGGCCGGCCTGTCGGCCCGTGAATTCGTCCTGCTTCTGCAGAAGCATTTGAATATGGGTGGCCTGGTGCTGGGACCGGATTTTGCACTGGGACGCCACCGGCAGGGCGATCCGGACTGTTTGCGCAGGATAGGGGAGGAGCTTGATTTCCGCGTCGAGGTCGTCAAGCCCGCCAGGCTGGGGGGCGACATTATCAGCAGCAGCGCCATCCGTAAATTGCTGGCGGCGGGTGATATTAATAAGGTTGAGGAGATGCTTGGCCGCCGTTTCAGCCTGGAGGGAAAGGTGGTGGCGGGAGACCGGCGCGGCCATACCCTGGGATTCCCCACAGCCAATATCAAGACGCAGCCGGAGCAGGCCATGCCCGGGGACGGCATCTACGCCACTATCGCCCGCCGGGGACGGCAGAGGCTGAACTCGGTGACCAATATCGGTGTGCGGCCGACGTTCGACGGGTTGAAACGCCTGGTGGAGACATATATATTGGACTTCGACGGCGATCTCTATGGAAAGAGGCTGTCTGTTGATCTGGTGGCCAGGCTGAGGGATGAGATGAAGTTCCAGAACGTGGAGGAACTAAAGGATCAAATGGGGAAGGATGTCCAGTGGGCGAGAGAAATATTGAGTGCTGTTAACAAGGAATAAGTTATGAAACGACTATCTGACATCGAGTTTAAGCGCCTGTTCCGCAGGGGCGTGACCCAGATCATCAACGAGGACGAGCTGCTCAAAATGATGCAGTCCGGCCGGCCGTTGCGGCTCAAGCAGGGCTTCGATCCCAGCTTCACCGATATACATATGGGCCACGTGGTCGGGCTGCGCAAGCTGCGCCAGTTCCAGCAGCTGGGACATCAGGTAGTGCTCATCGTCGGCGACTGGACGGCCCGCATCGGCGACCCCACCGGGCGCTCGGCCACCCGCCCTATGCTCACCGGTGATCAGGTGAAAGCCAACGCCCAGACCTACATGGAGCAGTTCTTCAAGATAGTGGATAAGGACAAGACGGAGGTGCGCTGGCAGAGCCCCT
>CAYVBI010000071.1:0-9512 GCA_964448985.1 uncultured Dehalococcoidales bacterium | reverse complement strand
GACTGGGAGGACAGGGACCGCTTCATCTTGAGCAAGGGGCATGCCTCTGCTCTGCTGTACTCCGCCCTGGCGCGCCGCGGCTATTTTGCAGAATCGGGTCTGGAGCACTGGGGGGAGCTGGGTTGCCAGCTGCAGGGGCATCCAGATCGTCTGAAGACACCCGGTGTGGATATGACCAGCGGCATCCTGGGGCATGGCATCGCCATCGGGTTAGGTCTGTCACTGGCGGCGCATCTGCAGAAAAAGAACTACCACACCTATGTGCTGCTGGGCGACGGCGAATGCCAGGGAGGCATCGTCTGGGAGGGCGCAAACGCCTGCGCCAAGTTCAATCCGGGCAATCTGACGGCTATTGTGGATTATAACGATGTACAGCTTGACGGGGCTGTACACGACATCATGCCCATGGAGCCTTTCGCCGATAAGTGGCGTTCCTTCCGCTGGGAGGTCATATCCATCGACGGTCACGATATGGGACAGATATTGAACGCGCTTGAAAAAGCTGCAAGCATAACAAGCAGGCCGGTGGTCATCATAGCCCGCACGGTCAAGGGCAAGGGTGTATCGTTTATGGAGAATAAAGCGCAATGGCACGGGATACCGCCTGACAAAGAACAATACGCGGCAGCCATGGCTGAGCTGTCCGGGGAGGGCAGTTAACTGTGGCGAACCTGGCCATGAGAGAGGCCTACGGGCGCGCCCTGGCAGATTACGGCGCAGTTAATCCAAAGATAGTAGCGCTGGATGCCGATACAGCTTCCTCCACGCTATCCAATTTCTTCGAGAAACGCTTCCCCGATCGCTTTTTCAATTTCGGCATCGCCGAACCTTGCATGATCGATGCCGCCGTTGGGCTGGCCCTGGCCGGCATGGTCCCCTTCGCCAACGCCTTCGCGGCGCTGGCGTCACTGCGCGCTCTGGAACAGGTGCGCACCTGTGTTTGTTACGCCAGGACCAATGTCAAGATCGCCTCCAGCTACGCAGGGGTGTCCGATTTCAAGGATGGTCCAACGCACCACGCCATAACCGATATCGCCATTATGAGGGCGCTACCCGAGATGACGGTAATCGTCCCTGCTGATGGCAATGAGGCAGCCGCCTTCGTGCCTCTGATCGCGGAATTCGACGGTCCCGTATACTTCAGGCTTAATCGTGCCGCCACCCTGCCGGTGTCCAGCCCGGGCGAGGCCTTATCCATCGGAAAGGGCATAGTGCGCAGGCAGGGGAAAGACTTAACGATTGTGGCATGCGGCTCTATGACGGGCCGCAGCATGCAGGCGGCCGATGCGCTGGTCTCCAAAGGGGTACAGGCGCGCGTTATCGAGATTCACACCATTAAGCCGCTCGACACGGAATTAATAATACAGGCGGCGGCTGAAACGGGCGCTTTTGTAACGGCCGAGGAGCATACTGTGATAGGCGGCCTCGGCTCTGCCGTGGCCGAGGCGCTGGCTGCTGTCAGGCCTGTCCCAATTTCCATAGTAGGGATACACGATACCTTCGCCCGCACAGGTCCGAACCCGGAATCGATTATGGACGCCTTCGGCATGGGCGTGTCAGATATAGTAAATGCCGGGGTTTCGGTCATAGACAGGAAAAAGGCGTGAGGTGAGCATGAGATGCGTATAGCTGTAATAAACGAGACGAGCGCGGCCGACCGGAACGCGGACATACTGGCTGCTCTGGACGGGCTCGGTCAGGATGTAATCAACGCCGGCATGAAGAAGAGCGGGGAGAAACCCGATCTCTCCTATATACACACGGGGCTGATGGCTGCCGTACTGCTCAACGCGGGGACTGTAGATTTCGTAGTGGGGGGGTGTGGAACCGGGCAGGGCTTCCTTAACTCCGTCATGCAGTATCCGGGTGTTACCTGCGGGCACATCATTACACCGCTCGATGCCTGGCTGTTCACGCAGATAAACGGCGGCAACTGCATTTCATTGATGCTGAACCAGGGGTATGGCTGGGCAGGAGAGGATAATCTAAAATTCATATTTGAGAAGCTGTTTTGCGTTGAGCCGGGCTCAGGGTATCCGCCCCACAGGCGGGAACCTCAGCGGGAGTCAAGGGAGCTGCTGGGCAGTCTCAACCGGATTACCCACTATAAAATGACGGAGATACTTGTAAAGTTACCCGGCGAAGTCGTTTCGCCGGTCGCCGCCTATCCGGGCCTGATAAAACTCATGGAATCCCGGCCGGGCACGGACAAGGCGATACTAGGTATATTAAAGGACAGAATAAAGGGCTGACAGCCTGCGAGGAGGAGAGTATGAAACCGATCGGCGTTGCTATAGTAGGATGCGGACGCATCTCAGGCCTGCACCAGTTGGGATACCGTGGCATGGAGGATGCCAGTATAGTGGCCGTCTGCGACCTGAATAAGGAGATCGCTGAACAACAGGCTCGGCAGTGGGGCGTGGATAAGATATACACGGAATTCGGGCAAGTCCTTGCCGATCCATCTGTGGACCTGGTTGAACTGTTGGTGCCCCAGCATCTTCATGCGAGCATGACGGTGGAAGCCTGCCGGATGGGCAAGCATGTCAGTGTGCAGAAGCCCATGGCCAACTCCGTATCCGAGGCCGACAGCATGATTGATTCGGCCAGGAAAGCCGGAGTGGTGCTGCGCATATACGAGACCTTCGTCTTCTACCCGCCTGCGGTGCGGGCCAAGAAGATGCTGATGGCGGGAGAGATAGGCGAGCCTCAGATGCTGCGCATGCATGTGAGCACCGGCGCTACGGAGTGCGGGTGGGAAATCCCCATGGACGCCTGGATCTGGCGCTTCGATAAAGAGCTTTGCGCAGGAGGCCCCCTTGTATTCGACCACGGCTATCATCTGTTCTCGCTGGCGCACTACCTGATGGGCCCTGTGGAGAGAGTGAAAGCCTGGATCGATCACACGGAAATTTTGCCCGGTGTAAATATAGATGCGCCTGCCACCATCATGTTCCAGTTCAAGGCCCCGAGGCGCTATGGTGTCTTCGATGTGGAACATACACCCAACACGCAGATTGCTACCGATTATTATGTTGACGACGACAGGGTTGAAATAGTTGGCGACAAAGGCATAATCTTCATCAATCGTTACACGGCTCGGACCGTGGATCTGCCGGAGCTCATGATTTTTAAGGATGGGAAGACCACCCCGGTGACGGTTGACAGGGTGGACTGGACGCACGGATTCATCGACTGCACCCGGCACCTGATCGATGTATTAAGAAAAGGGGGAGATCCCGTATTGGACGGCCCGACGGGCAAGTCTGTACTGCAAATCGACCTGGCGGCCTTGCAATCGGCAAAAACCGGCCAGGAGGTCAGGCCGGACGATATAACAAGGTGACCGATATCATAGACTATTCCGGCTGAGGATGCGATATTTTACGATGTTACCCCGGCAATGCCTGTAGAGGAAAAGACTGAATGAAAAAGCAGTACGGCTTGATCTGGATCGCTCTGATACTTGTAGTAGTATCGGTGAGCATGTATTTTGTGCATTACCTGATATTCCATGATACGCACCATATATTCATTTACATGGTAGGTGATCTGGCATTTTTACCGCTTGAAGTACTGCTGGTCGGTATCGTGGTGGAGCGGATACTCAGCCACCGCGAAACCGAGGAAAAGATCAGCAAATTGAACATGGTCATCAGCGCGTTCTTTGCCGAGGTGGGCAATCCCCTTGCGTCCATGCTCTTGAACGCAACCCCACAGAAGGACCTGATTATCGAGAACCTGGACGTGAAAGCCGGCTGGAAGGAAGCCAGCTACAAAAAAGCCCGGCAATTCGTGGAAAAAAACACCTCGATTGGTTTTGACCGGATGGATATACCCGGGCTTTCGGAATTTTTACTCAAAAAAAGGGCATTCATGCTGACTCTAATCGAGAATCCCAACGTGCTCGAGCATGCGAGCTTTTCCGACCTGTTACTGTCTGAATTTCATCTGACCGAGGAGCTTGAATCCAGGCCCTCTCTCACCAACCTGACCCCTAAAGACACCGCGCATATCAACGAAGACATCAAGCGGGTCTACAGGCATCTGATAACCCACTGGCTCAATTATATGCAGCATCTGAAGTCAAACTATCCCTACCTCTACTCCCATTACCTGCGCATACATCCGTTCCAATTGCACCCGTCCGCCGTTATCGAATGAGCCAGAGGAGCCATATAGCTATTCACTTCTGATAACCCGCATACCGGATCGCTGCCGGTTATACGATATGCCGATAAAGCCCCGCCAGCCCCTCTTTTTCAATAGAAACAGGAAATCTAGGCTGCCTTGACAGCATGTTAAAATAGTAATATTATTCAGAATAATCAGAAAACTCTGATAATGCACATATCATAAGGAGTCTATATAGTTAAAGGGGGAATTCCTCATGGGAGAATCAAAAGACAAGCTCGTGACCTGCTGCGCGCCTGAAGATCTGGATGGTTTCCATGTCGAAGCCGTGGTCAGTGTGGATGAGCGGGGACAGATGGTTTTGCCTAAAGAAGTACGTGAGAAAGCGGGGATTCGTGCTGGAGATAAAATGGCCATTATAAGCTTGAAAAATAGTGGAGAGGTGTGCTGCACCATTTTAATTAAAACTGAGACTTTTGCCGGTATGGTAAAAGGCATTCTTGGCCCATTAATGAGCGAAGTTATCAAATAATAGGAGACAGGGAATGAATGACAACGAGATCAAGCAGGCTGTTAGAGAAAGATACGCGAAAGTTGCGGGCACAGCAAGCAGTTGCTGTGGCGCCGGCGCAAACTCATGCTGCTCGCCAACAGACCTGGCCACTGATTATAGTAAAAGCATAGGTTATACGGAGGCTGAGATTAACTCGGTCCCCGAGGGTGCGAACCTGGGTTTGGGATGTGGCAATCCCGTGGCGCTGGCATCGCTGAAAGAAGGTGAGGTTGTGCTCGACCTCGGATCGGGTCCCGGCTTCGACTGCTTTTTGGCGTCCGCCAAAGTCGGTAAAACGGGAAAAGTCATCGGCGTGGATATGACGCCCGAGATGCTGCAGAGGGCCAGGGAAAACAAAGGCAAGGGCGGATTTGAGAACGTGGAATTCAGGTTGGGAGAGATCGAGAACCTGCCGGTTGCCGACTCGTCTGTCGATGTGATCATCTCCAACTGTGTCATCAACCTTTCCCCACACAAGGGCAGAGTCTTTCAGGAGGCGTCACGCGTGTTGAAACCGGGAGGAAGGTTAATGGTCTCCGATATAGTGCTGCTCGAGGAATTGCCGAAAAATATAATGGATTCCGTCGCTGCATATGTCGGCTGCGTGGCAGGGGCCTCCAAGAAAAAGGACTACTTGAACGCCATAACCAGTGCAGGCTTTAAAGATGTTAAAGTGGTGGGCGAGATTTCGATACCGGAGGATTTCTCATTGGGAGAAGAGATCACCAAGTCCATGATAAAGGATTTCGGCGTCGATAGGTCCGACCTGTCAAGACTGCGCCTATCTATACAGAGCATAAAAGTGCAGGCCTTCAAATAGTGAGTGGCGTGTCAAGCTTCTAAACCGCTTCGAAATCATCTTGACTAATCAATCCGTATACTGATAGGCTTATCCGCAGAGTACGTGAGCGGATATGGGCTTTCTGGTTGTTTGCCTTCGGGATAATGAAAGCGGTGACGGCACTCATCAGCCAGTAGCCTTCTATCAAGCGCCCGAAATTAAGATGCTGTATGGTTGATCTTTAGTGGTGTTGTTTAGGTTGTATGCTAAAGAAGAATAGCTGATTTAATAGGCGGGAGATGAGATATGGAAGCAATCTGGCAATGGGGAATAAATTTGATCATAGTGATCCAGCAGGTACATGGTCCCGTGCTGGACAGCATCTTCCGCGCTATCACATTAATGGGTGATGAGCAGTTCTACCTGCTCCTTTTCCCTGTAATCATGTGGTGCATAGACTATAGCTTCGGCGCGGTACTGGCCGTCTTCTTCATGCTCTCAAATTCTGTAAATATCATGCTGAAAGAACTGTTTCAGCATCCACGTCCCTTTGACCTTAACCCCGGACTTAAGCTTTCTGAGGCCGACAGCTATGGGATGCCGAGCGGGCATGCACAATTGTCGGTTACTGCGTGGGGTGCAATCGCAGTCAGGGTGCGTAAGACATGGTTTACCATTGCAGCAATTATAATAGTCTTGCTTATCGGGATTTCACGCATTTACCTGGGGGTACACTTCCCAACGGATGTGTTCGCCGGCTGGATCATAGGCTTAATATTGCTCGCCGTTTACATATTGGCCAAATCTCCACTGGAAAAGTGGCTGTCCGGGCTTAATTTCTGGCTGCAGCTTTTAGTGGCTGTGGGGGTCCCGCTGTTGTTGCTTCTATTGAATCAGACGAATGATGCTATCACCAGCGCGGGCACATTGTTCGGGATAGCCGTCGGCCTGGTATTTGCTCGGCGCTATGTCTCGTTCAGCGTGCGTGGTACATGGTGGCATCGCGGATTACGTTTTCTGATAGGCTTCATTGTCGTGTTGGCGCTTTACGTGGGACTCAAGGCTGTGTTCCCGCCTGACGGTACCGTATCCGGCGCGATATTCCGTTTTCTACGCTATGCCCTGATCGGCGGCTGGATAGTTCTCGGGGCTCCCTGGCTCTTTCGCCTTATGCGACTGGCGCCGGCCGCCAACTGAAACAGCTTATTTTGCTTTGATATAATGCTGTCTGCTGGGAGTTATTATGTGGAAAGATGCTAAAGAATACGTGAAAGCCATGCCGTCCTGGAAAAAGTTCCTGTGGTTCGCCGTGGTGGCAGCCGGGACTGTACTGATGCTTGCCTTCCTTATCTGGGCCTTTAGCCAGCATGGAACAATGGGTCTCTTTGAGGTCAATGGCGTCTTCCGGATCGCGTTTATTATATTAATATGCTATACCATCACACTGCCGCTGCTGGCAGTCCTGGATGTTTATTTCGCTTCTCGTAAGCCTGCCGGAAAAATGCGTCTCCCCTCAACTTATATCTGGATTATAGCTATCATTGCCATCCTAATCCCATCCTTGCTAATGGGATGGCTGATACCTCAGCCTTCGCAGCGAGTGGGCGATAAGGCAGTGCAACTTATCATGGCGGATGGCGTAGGCAAACAGGGAATCCCCAATTTGGCTGTGGCATTTTGGACCATCAATCCCACGCAAAATACGTTGAAGTGGGGAAAAGGTGATAGCATCAATATCGAAAAAGAGGACAACCCCTCGCAACAGCATGCAATTATGCTGCGCGATCTCCAGCCAGCCACCGGATACCAGTACAGCCTGAATGATGCTGCACCGGTTAACTTTATCACGATGCCGGAGAAAGGACAGCCCCTTCACTTTGCAGTGGGATGCGATGCTCATTTCGGCGCCGTTACCGCCCGTAACGACCTGACGGGCAAGATGCTGAAGCAGATTGCCGATCCCGAGCATAACTACAGTATGTTCTTCTTCCTCGGTGATCTGGTCGAGTATGGCTTTAACGATGCCCAATGGGAGGAAGCTATTGACGCGCTTTCGGCAACCACTGCTAAAATACCGGCTCGGATTGTTGTGGGCAACCATGATACGCTCTTTGGAGGCGTCAATTTATATGAGGAATATATGTCACCCCAGCCGATGGAAATTCAAGCCGGATCGCGTCTCTGGCAGCGCATCGATGTAGACGATGTCCATTTCCTGCTTCTTGATCTTGAATGGGGGACCGAGAGCTATACACCGGAGCAGGCGGCATGGCTGGAGGGACAGCTTTCAACCATACCCGCTGAAGACTGGTGCATTGTAATGAGTCATTGTTACTACTATGCTTCCGGCGGTGTATGGGATATGTGGCCGTGGTACGATGACAAAGGTATGATCGACAAACTGGTACCGCTGTTCGAAAAGTATGATGTCGATCTCGTCTTCAGCGGACATAACCACTTGCTTGAGCTATTACAGAAAAACAACATCACATATGTTGTATGCGGCGCTTTCGGCGGTCTACCTGATCCCGAGAGGTCGTATATTTCACCGGCCAGCATCTGGTATATGGGAAATCAGCATGCTTTTGTGGACGTCACTGTATCGCAGGAAACTGCAACGCTTGTATTTCGCGATCCAGATTACAAAGAAGTGAAATCCTTCATAGTATCACGCTGAAGATACGGTCATTTTTAAGCGGTACCCGGTCAGACGTTGCTTATTACAACAGGTACCGTTTGATTGATTTCATGCATGATGAACTCTATAATGGGTAATCGTCCTGCAATTCACACTGAAACGGAGTGCGCCTCGGATATCAAGTAATTAGCAAATAAAGGGAGGCATGGAGAAAATCATAATGAGCTGGAAGGTAGATAGCGCGCAGACGATCGATGAGGGTTTGAAGCAGAGGATGCTGGAGAAGGTGGAGGGTGGGACCTTCGGATTAAAGGACCTCCAGGATTTCTTAACACTGTTCACCCAGGTTGCCAATAGCATCGACGAAACCAGGGATGAGGTGCAAGGATTTAATCGCAGGTTTCAGTTTAGACTATTAGGATATTCCGACATCTGGCTGAGCATCCAGGGTGGGAGTTTCGAGATGGGCGAGGGTGATATCGAGGCGCCCGATATAATCCTGGAGATGGATGCGGAGTTGGGCGCAGGCGTATTCACGGGACAGGTTGATGCAACCGTGGCCTATATGAACGGAGACCTGAAGGTGGATGGGAGCCTTCCCGACGCAATCAAGTTTCGCACGCTGGTCGACATGATACGGGAGGAGCTGGACCTGGAGCCGGGCCAGGCGCCTGTTCCTGGCGGCCACGCCTCTCCAGAATCTCAAAAGAAACCCACCTCCCAGCGCAAGGCGGGTAAAGAGATGAAAGGCAAATACGTCAAATTCGGCATCATCGGCGCGGGATCGGTCTGGGATTTTCACCGGTCCGCGTGTGAAGACTCACCATATTTAAAATTTGTGGCTGTATACGATAAAAACCAGAAACACGCTGAAAAGGTAGCCAGAAGGTACAAGACCAACAAAATGCAGGCTTTCAGCGACCTGGACCAATTCCTTAAAAGCGATATCGATGCCGTGCTGATCATGGTGCCGCATACTTATCATGCCGACCTCGTATCGAGGGCTGCTGCTGCGGGCAAGCATATTCTGTGCGAAAAGCCCATGGCCACGACGACCGAGGATTGTGACCGCATGATAAAGGCGGCGAAAGAAGCCGGCGTTAAATTCATGATCGCGGAGAATCACCGCTTTTTGCCGGCGCACCAGTATATACATGAGGCTATTCAGAAGGGGCTGATCGGCGATGTCCACCTGGTCAGGGCCTATGAAGGAGTCAGCGAGCTCGAGGGCATGAGCCAGCCGGATTCCTGGAAGGGAGACCCGATCAAATCTGGCGGTGGGGCCTTTATGGACATGGGGGCGCACAAATTCGCCTCCCTCGAATGGATCTTGAACGATCAGGTGGAATCTATCTATGTGACGCTTTCCAAGCAGGCCACCAATCTGCCCGAGAAAGCCGAGGACA